>NZ_JBHWIJ010000010.1:64475-65437 GCF_042732255.1 Kitasatospora sp. NPDC059803
GGCTCCCCCCCGCGCCGGGGGAATACACCGGGGGTCCCCCCACAACCCCCCGCCCCGCCGGCCCGGGGGGGGGGGCCGGCGCCCCCCCCCCCGGGGGGCCCCCCCGGCCCTTTGCACCCCGTTTGCATCCGGTCGCGATCACGCGTAGAGTTCTTCGAGCTGCCTGGCTGGGAGCACCGGACACGCATCTCTGCGCGGACGGTCCAGGGGTAGCCAATCCTTTTGAAACACCATTTCCTGGTTCGGGCTGGGTCGCGTCTTGTCGCGGCTTGGTTCTTATTCGGCGTGTTCGTTTTATTGGATTGCGGCCGATTCGCTTTTCGGAGCGGGGATCGGCTAGAGTTTGAAACGTCGGACGGGGCGTCAAGCCGCAGAAGACACCAGCGAGTTGGATGAACGAAGCGCCGGAAACGGAGCGGAAAACATCTGGTAAGCTGGAAACACGAAAGAACGAAGCGCCCGGAGGGCCCGCTGGAAGGCGGTCCGAAGGAAGTGTCCGTTCCTTGAGAACTCAACAGCGTGCCAAAAGTCAACGCCAGATATGTTGACATCCCCGGCCTCAGATTCTTCTGGGGTTGGAGATTCCTTTTGAAGTAAAACACTAGCGAGGACGCAGTGCGCGGGACCGCCCTATTCCGGTGGTTGCCGTGCCGCTCAACGCGGGTGCCGCCCGGTGCTTTTAATTAAGTGCTGTGGGTAGACATTCACGGAGAGTTTGATCCTGGCTCAGGACGAACGCTGGCGGCGTGCTTAACACATGCAAGTCGAACGGTGAAGCCCTTCGGGGTGGATCAGTGGCGAACGGGTGAGTAACACGTGGGCAATCTGCCCTGCACTCTGGGACAAGCCCTGGAAACGGGGTCTAATACCGGATATGACCTTCCTCCGCATGGGGGTTGGTGTAAAGCTCCGGCGGTGCAGGATGAGCCCGCGGCCTATCAGCTTGTTGGTGGGGTAATGGC
>NZ_JBHWIJ010000011.1:0-29669 GCF_042732255.1 Kitasatospora sp. NPDC059803
CCGCCGCGCCGCGGGGGCCGCCGGCCGGGGCGGGGGGGGGCGCCCCCCGCCCCCGCGCCGGGCGCCCCGGCCGGGGCGGGGCCAGCCCCCGCGCCGACGGGGCGTGGGGAGTGCCCGACCCGGGCGCCGTGGGCATCGCGCTGCTGTTCGCCTCCGCGCACGCGGTGCCGCGGACGCTGGACGGCGTGCTGCTCGGTGACGGCGTTGCTGACACCGCGTCCGCCGACACCGTGCCGACCGACACCGCGTCCACCGACACCGCGTTCGGCGGGCCCGATCCGCTGTGCGGCCCCGAGCCGGCCCCCGCCGGCCCGTGACCGCCCGGCCCCGGCCCGGCGGCGCCCCGCCGGCGCCCCCCCCGCCGGGGCCCCCCCGCCGCCGCCGCGCCCCCCCCCCCTGGCGGCGGGTCAAGTAGGTCAAACTGGTTCATGTCGGGGTATTTCTAAGGCCTTTCTGGCGCCTACTGATTGCCGTGGCGTGGCTCGGGCAGCATCGGAGCGGCTTGGCAGCGGCCATTTCGAGGCGATGGCAGTTACGGCGTGTTACCAGCGGCGGGTGATCCGGCCGTCGCGTTGGAGCTTCTCGAGGTGATGAGTGAGGGCTTGGCCAGCTTCCAGGATCCGGAGCACGTCGGGGTGGAAGTAGCGCTGGGTGGTGGTGATGAGCCGGTGGCCCGCGATTTCCTTGAGGATGTGCGGAAGGATTCCGGCGTCGGCCATCCAGGTCAGGCCGGTGTGGCGCAGGTCGTGGCGGCGTAGGTGCTCGTAGCCGAGGTCCCGGGTGACGTCGTCCCAGTGGGTGGCGTCGCGCAGGACTGCGGTGCTGATGCGACCGCCGCGCGGGCCGGTGTAGAGGCGGGCGTCCGGGTCGCCTCGCGTCGCTTGGAGTCGCCTGATGATGAGCGGGCGCAATGGTTCGATGATTGGGATGAGGCGGGCGACCCTACCCTTGGTGTGCTTGTCGACCAGGCCGCCGGGAGCGGGGGTGGTCTGTCGGCGGCAGGTCAGGAGCCACTTCTCGGTATCGACGTCGCGGGCCCGGACTCCGGAGACCTCGCCGATCCGTGTGGCAGTGCAGGCGCTGTGGACGACGACATCACCCCATCCGCGATAGCGGTTGTATGAGGCCGCGACCAGGGCATCGGCGAGTTCGGTGAGTGCGTCCCAGTCGCGCAGGGCGAGGGAGCGGGGGTCCCGCAGTTCGTCTTCGACCTGCTGGTATTCGCGCTGCCAGCCGGTGATGTGGGCGGGGTTGCGTTCGAGGATGCCGTCCACGATGGCCTGTTCGAAGATGCGGGAGAGCATGGCGAGGGTGTTCTTGATCGTGGAGCGGCTGCAGCCGTCGGCGATCCAGCCGAAGACTGCGGTAGTGATGAGAGCAGTGGTGATCAGGCGGAGGGGGAGGCGCCCGAGCTCGGGCTCGATCCGCAGGCGCCAGCCGGCCAGGTAGGGAGCGTGAGTGGTGGTTTCCAGGCCGGTCTGGATGACCGGGAGGCGGAGGTTGACGTAGCCGCCCAACGGCATGGAGGCCAGGGATGGGAGGACAGGGCTGCCGGTGGCGTCGGCCAGGATGGTCAGCCATTGGCTGACCAGTGTCGGGTCGAGCCCATTGTGGACGGCCCCTGCCAGGAAGCTGGCCCAGGCCTGCGTCTGGGCCGGGGTGGCCTGGGCGGTCGGCGGGCGGGGGTTGGTGAGCGGTGAAGTGCGGTATTGCGAGCGCAGGGTGCTCGGCGGAGCCGGAGGGTCGGCGGTGGTGATCTCGCTGAACAGATCCGGGGCGGCTGATTCCCAAGAATGCGTTGAAGTACTCATGCACCATGGTTGCGCCGGCTCTCCTTGCTTGTTTGATGCCGTCATGGTGTCATGGTGTCATGCTCTATGGTGTGCCATTGCTGCAGGACATCGACCAATCCGTCCTCGCGGAGATCGACGAGATGCGCGACCGGCTGCGTCTCCACCTGCGCACTTCACGTCGCTGGGAAGGGCAGCTGCGGCGTAACCTCACGGCGCGGGCGATCGCCGGATCGAACACGATCGAGGGCTACGCCGCGAGTGTGTCGGACGTCGAGGACATCATGGTCGGCGAGGTGCCGATTGATGCTAACGAGACCGTCACGGCCGAGATCGAGGGTTATCGGCAGGCGATGACCTACATCCAGCGCCTCGCCGAAGCGGGCGACGACTTCGCCTACAGCAAAGGCCTGCTCAACGCGCTGCACTTCATGATGCAGGGCCACCACCTGATCAAACGGCCCGGCTGGTGGCGTACCGGGCCGGTGTACGTCACCTCTGCCGAAGACCCGACCATCGCCGCTTACACCGCCCCTGATGCCCAGCAGTTGGCAGTACTGACTGACGAGCTGGTTGATTGGCTGAACGAGGGCGACCTGAACGCTCCGGGGCTGGTGCGGGCCTCGATGGCGCACCTGAACCTGGTGGCGATCCATCCGTGGTCGGACGGCAACGGGCGGATGTCCCGCGCCCTGCACACCCTGGTCCTGGCCCGGGAGGGGATCATGGCGCCGGAGTTCTCCAGCATCGAGGAATGGCTCGGCCGAGCCCGCAACACCTACCGCTACTACGATATCCTCGCCGAGGTCGGCGGCCCCGTCTGGACTCCTGACCGAAACACCCTGCCCTGGATCCGGTTCTGCCTGCGCGCCCACCACCAGCAGGCCCAGAGCGTCGAGCGCCAGGTGAACACCACCCGCGAGG
Source organism: Kitasatospora sp. NPDC059803 (assembly GCF_042732255.1). Lineage (NCBI taxonomy): Bacteria > Bacillati > Actinomycetota > Actinomycetes > Kitasatosporales > Streptomycetaceae > Kitasatospora > Kitasatospora sp. NPDC059803. The sequence goes on from NZ_JBHWIJ010000011.1 coordinate 2,715, forward strand.
TCTGGACCGCCCTCGACGAAGCCGTCGAGCAGCGCGGCTGGCCCGACCGGATGCTTTACGCCCTTTACCCCGCGGCCATGGGTAACCGCCTGCGCCGAGCCACTTACCAGGCCGACGCCGAACTCAGCGAGCAGCAGGCCCAACGCGACATCCGCGAACTCGTCCGCGTCGGCTGGCTTGCCGCCAAGGGCGAGGCCCAGGGCCGTTACTACACCGCCGGCCCAGACCTCCCCGAAGCTATCGTTCGAGGCGTACGGGAACCGCGGCCCCTTCGCGATCCCTATGCCTGAGGTCCGTCCAGTGAATGCCAGCCAGAGCGCTGATTCGGGTGACACGGCCGACGCCAGCCAGCGTTGAACACCAGCTCCCACCGGTGCGGATGAAGCTATCGGCAGGAACAGAGCTGGCGAAGCGTCGGGGAGACTGGCCTGTGGGCGAGGGCTGCGGACGACGGCCGATTGCCGAATGTGCTGCGGTCATTCAGGGGCGCCGCCGTTCAGATCCAGCCGGATGCGGGCGAGCGTTTCCGCGACCTCCAAGGCCAGCTCGTCCTCAGGGCCGTAGACCATAATCAGGTCTTCCTGGAGGGGCTTCAGGAGTTGCAGGGCCTCGGTGACCTTGCCCTGAGCGAGGAGGAGGACGGCGATGCCGTGGCGAAGGTCGATGGCTTCTTCGCTCACGTCTCCGTCGAGCGCGCGGACGGTGGCCAGCACGTCCTGGAGTTCGTGGAGAGCCTCGGTGACCTGGCCGAGTTCGGCACGGCAACGGGCCGCCTGGGCCCGGCACTCGCGGGCGGCCGTGCTGGCGGTCCCGGCGGTCCGGCCGAAGGCGGCGGCCAGGGCCTCGAACTCGGGCAGGGCGGCCCGGTAGTCGCCGCCGAGGAAGCGGATGGCGGCGCGCTGCTTGCGCAGGCCAAGGACCTCTTTGCTGTCAGTGCCGAACGCGCTGGCGGCCGTTTCGACGACAGCTCCGATCACCTCGACGGCCTGGGTGAACCGCTCGTCGTCCAGGAGGAGATCCGCCTGGGCGTAAGCCTCCTTGATCGCGGCACGCACCTGCTCAAGGACGGGAAGTGGTTGGAGCTCGACCGCGGTGGGGGTGCGGACGACTGCGGGCGGTTTCGGCGCCCGGGAGCGGGGCGCGTAGGGGTGGCGGAAGAGACGGGTCGGGTCCGGGGTGCCGAGGGGGCCGGCCTCGGCCTGCGTGGGCACGGAGCCAGCCGCCGGGAGGAAGGGCAGGAGGCGCTCGTAGACCTCCTGGGTGTCGGCCGGGCGGCTCTCCGCCGCCTTGCGCAGCAGGTGCAGGACGAGTGTCTCCAACGGCTCGGGCACGTCGGCGCGGAGCTGCCGCAGTGGGGCCGACGTGGCGGTGAGGTGTTGGTGCATCAGCGCGTACTCGTTGCCTTCGAAGACCGGACGACCGGCAAGGAGTTCGTGCAGCACGCAGCCGAGGGCATACAGGTCCGTCTGCGGGGTGATCCGGCCACTGCGGACCTGTTCCGGCGACATGTACTGATGGGTGCCGATGGGGCTGCCGGTCGCGGTGAGCTTGGTGACGTCCGTCCGCAGGATCGCCGCGATGCCGAAGTCGAGGACCTTCACCGTGCCGTCACGGGCGACGAGGATGTTGCTCGGTTTGAGGTCACGGTGGATCACCGGCACGTCATGGGCGTGGGAGAGTACGGTGGCGACCTGGGCGGCGACGGCTGCGGCCCAGCTGACGGGCAGTGGGTGGTCGGGCTGGAGATAGGCGGAGAGCGGCACGCCGTCGACGAGTTCCATCACCAGGAACAGTCGCTCGAAGCTGTCGTCCAGGACCGCGTCGAAGACCTGGGGCACGCCGGGGTGCTGGATGCGTGCGGTGATGCGCGCCTCCCGGCGGAAGCGCCGGGCGAGTTCCTCGGCCGACTGCAACGAGGTGACCGCCGCCTGCCGGATCAGCTTCACCGCCACCGGCCGGTCGAGTACGGCGTCGTAGCCGCGCCACACGTCGCCCATGCCGCCGTGACTGAGCTCTTCCAGGAGTTCGTAGCGGTTGGAGATCACGGTCGCCGGCACGCGGCTGCCCCCGTTTCTGCGTGCTTGGTCCGATGTTTGTGGTGTTGCGCGGCTGTGCGGTCCCCAGTGTGACGGGTGCGACGATCACCAGTCCAGGCTTTCGTCCGGCTACCCGGGACAGTAGGCGGTGCGCGAACGGGCCGCCCACCGTCCCGGGTCGTGGACCAGCGGCGTCAGGCCGCGTCGTCCACACCCTCCTCGCGCCTGATCATGCGCCAGGCAGCACGGCGGGCACTTCGGTTGAGGCTGGACTGGAAGCCCCGGTCCGGAGCGAAGTACCGCTTGCCGAGGTCGGTGACGATGCCGACGTAGTCCTCGACCTTGTCGGCGAACACCCGGTCGAAGACCTTGCCGAAGTTGTCCTCGTCGTTCACGACGGCCGCCTGGCGGACCTCGGTCTCGGCGAGGGCCGCGTTGAAGGCGGGCAGCAGGTCCTGCTCGGTGAAGTCCGTTCCGAACTTGTCGTTGAACTTCGCGATGAGCTCGGACAGCAGGGACTTCTCCTGCTCCTTCGTCCCGCCCACGCCCTCCCCAACGTTCCGGATCAGGGCTGGCTCTTCGGTGGTCAGACCCATGTCGTACTCGCCGGTCTTCTCCACCCGCAGATGGCTGAGGTCGACCTCCCCTATGTCGACACCGCCGTCAGCCCGCCGCGGCAACCGGTTGAGCAGGTACCGCCCGTACAGGTGGAGCCGCTCCAGATCAGGGTCGGTGTACGGGACGATCTGCGCCAGGAAGCCGTACTTGCGCACGTAGTCCTGCAGGTTCGCGCGGAAGTCCTCGGCCGTCTTCTGGTCGTCCTCGTCCTCGCTGTTTAGCAGCTTCTCGAAGAGTGCCACTGGCGGGGCGAGCAGCCGGTACAGCTCCGCGTGCAGCTTCTCCCACTTCACGGTGGACCCGCCCGCCTTCTCCTGTGCGGCGAAGTACGCCTTGGCGAACTCGTCCATCTCCCGCACAGTGAGGATCGGTGCGGACATGACCCGGCTCTGTGCTTCGTAGAGCAGGTTCGGGTCGGATGGGAACGTCCGGGCCTCCAGGAAGTACGGGCTGAAGGCGGCCTTGACGTCCTCGGCCTCATTGACGAAGTCGATGACCGCGAGGTCCGCCTGTGCCTTGCGCTCGGCGGTGCGGTTCAGTCGCGACAGCGTCTGCACGGCGGAGATACCGGTGAGCGTCTTGTTGACATACATCGTCGTCAGCAGAGGCTGGTCGAAGCCGGTCTGGTACTTCTCCGCCACGACGAGGATCCGGTACTCCGGCTTGCCGGGGCCGCCGGCACGGACGGCCTTGTCGTCGGCACGGGTGTAGGCGAACGCCTTGGGCAGAGCGCCCTCGGAAAGCCCGTCGTTCTCCTTGGGCTCGGTCGTCTCCTCGCCCTCGAAGGTGAGCGAACCGGAGAACGCCACCAGCACACCGAGGTCCGGGTACTTGATGTCGTAGCCGAGGTCCTTGAGGTAGCTCTTGATCGCACGGGCCGTCTGCACGGCGGACTGGCGGGACGCCGTCACCACCATCGCCTTGGCACGACCTCCGAGCCGTCCCCGGGTGTGCGTGAGGAAGTGCTCCACGATCACTTGGGCGTGCTGCGCCACGGTGTAGTCGTGCGTCAACGCGAACCGGGCGAGCAGAGGGTTCGCCTTCTTCGGGTCGACCTCGCGCTCCTCCGGGTTCTTGTTGACCAGCTTCCAATAGGTGTCGTAGGTGACGTAGTTGCGCAGCGGGTCGAGGATGAAGCCCTCCTCGATCGCCTGCCGCATCGAGTAGGTGTGGAAGGGACGGTACTTGGCCTCGCCGTCGACGTCCTGGAGCGTGCCGAACAGCTCCAGGGTCTTCGCCTTGGGCGTCGCCGTGAACGCGAAGTAGGAGAGGTTCGCGGCACGGGAGCGCTGCGAGGCCTTGTGCTTGAGGCGCTCCTGCAGGGTCGCGGGGGCCTCGATGCTTGCAGCCTCGATGGCTCCCGCGTCGTCGGAGTCCGCGTCGAGGCCGAGGTCGCGCAGGGCGGCCCGGACGGCGGTGGCCGCGTCGCCCGACTGGGAGGAGTGGGCCTCGTCCACGATGATGGCGAAGTTGTGGCCCTGGATCTCGGTCGGGTTCTGCTCGACGTAGTTGAGCAGGGCCGGGAACGAGTGGAGGGTGACAGTGACGATCTTCCCGGTCTCGCGGGAGAGGGCCCGCGCCAACTGCGCACCCTTCGCACCCTGGTTCTCGTCGATCTTCACCACCAGGCCGGCGGTCTGCTCGAAGCTGCCGACCGTCTCCCGGAGCTGGGCGTCCAGGTTTCGGCGGTCGGTGATGACGATGACCTTGTCGAACACAGGCACGCCCGGCTTGAGGCCCGCGGCCAGGGCGTCCGGGTCAAGACCGGCCGGATCGGTGGGCGTGTGCAGGTCGCTCAGCCGGTGGGCGAGCCAGCCGATGGTGTTCGACTTGCCCGACCCGGCGGAGGCCATGACCAGGTAGTTGTGCCCCGCACCGTGGACGGCCGCATGGGCGGTGAGCTTCCGCACCACGTCCCACTGATGGAAACGGGGGAAGATCAGTTTCTGGGTGCTGCCGCCGCCCGGCGTCTTCTCCTTGTGGAGGTGGACGAACCGCTGGAGGAGATCGAGCCAGTTGTCGCGCTGCCAGACCTGTTCCCACAGGTAGGAGGTGGCGTAGGTGCCGGGCGTGGTGGGGACGGGGTTTCCCTTGCCGCCGGGCTCGCCCGGACCCTCCGAGCCGGTGTTGAACGGGAGGAAGTGCGTCTTCGCTCCGCGCAGTTTGGTCGCGACGAAGACTAGGTCGGGGTCGACGGTGAAGTTCGCGACGACGCGGCTGGTGAAGATCAGCTCGCTGGGGTCGCGCTTCTCGCGGTACTGCTTCTTGGCCTGGTCGACTCCCTGGCCGGTCAGCGGGTTCTTCAACTCGGCGGTGGCGACCGGGATCCCGTTGAGGAAGAGGGCCAGGTCGAGCCGGTTGCCCCGGTCCGCCTGCTTGGTCGCGTACTCCAGCTCACGGACGACGGTGAGGTGGTTGGCCCGGTAGCCGTCGAGGACGGAGTCGTCCTCGACCAGGTTGGGGCGGAAGTACGCGACTCGGAGAAGGACGCTGCGGTCCTTCACACCCTCTCGCAGCACCTTGAGTAGCCCGTCGCTGGCGATTGCCTGCCCGAGGCGCTTCGCGAATCCGCGCTGTGCCTCGGTCTGGTCGCCGGCGTACTGGGTGGTGACCAGTTCTTCCCACTCGTCGCCCTGCGTCTTGCCGATGAAGCCGAACAGCTCGTTGGTGTCCAGCCCGAGCTCGGCCCGGTAGTCCTCCGGCTGGGCCTCGCGCCACCCGCGCTCGGTCATCGCGGCGACGATGGCCGCGCCGAAGGCGGCCTCGGTGTGGATCGGGGGCATGGTGGTTACTCCGTAACTCCTCGACCGGATGCGGTGGACACGTCAAACTGGCCGGTGATGGCGGCGGTGATGAGCGCCTGCCGGCGTTCCGCGAGCAGGGCGAGCTGGCGTGTGATGGCCGCATGAAGCCCGCGGGATGCCCGAGAACCTTCATCAATGACACGCACCAGTTCTTCCTGCTGAGATTTATCACCTCTCGGAATGGGCCATTCCTTGATATCTTCGCCGCGCAGCTTAACCATGGATTGAGACGATCCCCTGGCGGTCGACTCGATCAGGGATCGGACGCGACCGCTAAGTGCGACTTCGGCAATGAATCGAGGATTGACGCCCTCCAAAAGTCCCACCCTATAGATTAGATCCGGAATAAGTAGGCCCTTGCAATAGCCTGACACCACCGCCACATCGCCAACCAATTTTGGCGTATTCGCTCGCGTTACTAGGAGATCGTCCCGACGCACCTCGTGCGCTCGGATTGGCGTGATGTCATCGGGAAGTCGTTTGTTCTCTGTGGGATCGAATTTTCCTCCCTTTACTGCACTTAGCTTCAGGACAGCCCACTCGCTTGCATCCTCGCGCGCAATCGCCTCACACTGTGGACTTGCCCCCTGTTCAATTCGCGCAGCAAATCGACGCAGAGGGAGTTCCCCCTCCTGCTCGATCAACCTCGTGACGGCTGCATCCCGGAGGGCGCGGCCGCGCTCCTCAAGGCGATCTAGAAGCACCTTGTTTAGTTCGACAATCCGATCGATGCGAGTTGCCTCAGCATCAAGGAAGCCGGCGATCTGGTGCTGGAACTGCGGCGGCGGCAGCGGCAAGGGGGTCCGTCCCAGCGGCTCCAGGTTCAGGGCACGGAAGGTCGCACCTCCCACCGACGCGTCCCAGAACTGCCGGGCCGTGGAGCTCTGCAGCGCCCAGTACAGGAATCGGTTGGAGATGCCCGCCGCTGACGCCACCCGCGCAGTTCCCTGCGTCAGGTTCGCCCCCGAGAGCTCAGCCGGGACAATCATGACTTTCCCGAAAGAGGGGCCGATCGATACCACCACGTCCCCAGAAGCCACTTCTGAGCGTCGGTACGTGCGGGCGATCTCTGGCGTCGTTCGCAGAAGCGAATCGACATCCGTCACACCACCGTCTTGGCTCATGTCAACCGGTCTGATATACGGGACGCCGGCCGGTGTGTCAGGGCCAGCCTGAACAATTCCGTACGTGATCGGTCGTGCTGGATCGACAAGCCGCTTGAGCGGCACGAAAGGCCAGGTCATTCCGTCACCTCCCCCAGCAGTGCCTGAATCTCAGCCTCCAGGGACTTGAGCTCCGTATCGATCTCTGCCAACGGACGCGGAGGGCTGTACACGTAGAAGTGGCGCGTAAGCGGGATCTCGTAGCCGATCTTCGTCTTGCTGTGGTCGATCCATGCGTCCGGCACGTGCGGAAGCACCTCGCGCTTGAGGTATTCCTCGACGTCCTCGCCAAGCGGCACGTTCTCGTAGTCACGGAGATCGGTGTCCGGTTCCGGAGCGCCCTTGAGCATCTGGACCTCGCCGTCCGCGTCCCGGACGCCGATCGTGTCCCGTACGGCCTTCGCGAAGGGTGCGCCAGTCGGCCAGAACAGGCCGGCCGCCACGACTGCGTCCTTGAGAGCGACGAACGCCTCGGACTTGGTCGGCCAGCTCTGGCTGTCCAGTGTCCGTACCGCTGCGACGAACTCCTCCGCGTGCTCCAACTTCTGGACAGGCTTGGCCTCGGCCAGCGCTGCCAGGGTCTCCTCCGTGACCTCGAACCGCAGCTTCAGCGGTCGGTCGACGGTGATGCGCTGGTAGCCGAAGTCCTGGTTCTTGAAGACCTTGACCTTGCCGTGGAGCGGGTGCTCCGGGTATCCGGCGACCTGTAGAGCCTCCCCGTAAAGTCGGGTGATCTCGCGGATGTGCTGCTCGCTCAGCTCCTTGCGCTTGTCGCCCAGCGACTTCCGCATCTTCACCCAGTAGTCCCGCGCGTCCAGCAGTACGACCTTGCCCTTGTGGTCTGCGGACTTGCGGTTGGTGAGGATCCAGAAGTACGTAGAGATACCGGTGTTGTAGAAGAGCTGGTCGGGCAGGGCGACGATTGCCTCCAGCCAGTCGTTCTCCAGGATCCACCGGCGGATATTGGACTCGCCGGACTCGGCCGCACCCGAGAAGAGCGGGGAGCCATTGAAGACGATAGCGACCCGGGAGCCGCCGCCTCCGTTGACGTCGACTGGCTTCATCTTCGAGAGCATGTGCTGCAGGAAGAGCAGCGAGCCGTCGTTGATGCGCGGCAGGCCGGCGCCGAAGCGTCCAGAGTCGCCGAGGGTCTCGTACTCGTGCTCGACCTCGTCCTTGACCTTCTTCCACTCCACGCCGAACGGTGGGTTGGCAAGGAGGTAGTCGAACTTCTCGCGCCTGTGGCCGTCGTCGCTGAAGGAGTTGCCGAAGGCGATGTTGTCCGGGTCCTGGCCCTTGATCATCAGGTCGGACCGGCAGATGGCCCAGGACTCGGGATTGAGCTCTTGACCGTAAGCCTTCACCTCGGCGCCCGGGTTGAGCGCGGTGATGTGCTCCTCGGCCGCGCTGAGCATGCCGCCGGTGCCGCAGGCCGGGTCCAGGACGGTGCGCACCGTTCCAGGGAGGCTCAGCGCATCTGCGTCCGGCCCCACCAGCAGGTTGACCATGAGGTTGATGACCTCGCGCGGGGTGAAGTGCTCACCCGCGGTTTCGTTCGACTGCTCCGCAAAGCGTCGGATGAGCTCCTCGAAGATGTAGCCCATGTTGTGGTTGGACACGACCTCGGGACGCAGGTCGAGGTCGGTGAACTGGCCGATGACCTGGTAGATCAGCTTCGCGCCGTCCAGTTTGCGGATCTGCTGGTTGAACTCGTACTTCTCCAGGACCTCACGGGCGTTGTCCGAGAACGAGGCCACGTAGAGCTGTAGGTTCTTCGCGGCGTTCTGCGGGTCGCCGGCGATCTTCCGCAGAGTGAGGAAACTCCTGTTGTAGAAGGAGTGGCCGGAGGCCTTGCGCAGAAAGCGGTCCTCGTCCAACTCCTGGCCAGCGAGCTCGGCTGCCCGCTCCGCGACCTTCTCACGGGTCGGCTCGAGCACACACTCCAGCCGTCGCAGGACGGTGAACGGCAGGATCACCTTGCCGTAGTCGGACTGCTTGTAGTCACCGCGCAGGAGGTCGGCGACGGACCAGGCCTTGTTCGCCAGCTCCGTGTGCTTACTGCTGTTCAAAGGGTTTCCCCGGTCTTCTCTCGGGTCGTCCGCCACTCTCAGCGGAACGTATGCAGTCTGGTCGATGTGTCGTGTCGGCCGAGGCAGTTCAGCCGGATTGATGCTGGTCGCCGGACAGCGGCGGCAGGAGCGCGCCTACGGTGAGGCCCGCGGTCACCGCGTTCGCGGCCTCCGTGGCCAACGCCGCGGCGCGATGGGCGGCGACGCGCAGCTGGTAGGCGCGGCGGAAGGCGTCGCCGTAGTGGCGCTGCTCCGCCAGCGGCATGAGGGGGACGCGCAACCGCGCTGGGTTGACCTGGACCATGGTCGTTCCGGTCGATGCGGCGGTGATGTTGTCGGCTGCGCCGAGGAATCCGGCGAGGAACCACGGGTCGAGGCGGGCCGGGTCCGGACGCAGGAGGTGCAGGGCGGAGCCGAGGAGCGCGCCGGCATCGCTCTCGTCCGCGACCCGGGTCATCAGTCCCGTAGCGCTTGGGCTGGAGACTGCGCGCAGCAATACGTCTCCCTCCGCGACCGTTTGGCTGATGTCCGGATGGACATCCCCAGTCGCGCCCGAGGGTGCGCTGCTGGCCAAGACATCATGTGCCGTCAGCACCGGCTGGTACCCGGTTTCCTCCGCGACGACGCCTCCGCTCTTGGAGTCGCGTCCGCTGCCAAGCGCCGCCGACCGGACAACCGCTAGGGCGCCTCCGCGGGTGAGGTCGGCGACAGTTGCGGTACGCCATTCACGCATCGACGTACTGGCCGTTTCCCATTTCGCCGCGCCGCTGAGCGTGGCCAGTTCGTCCAGTTGCGATTCCAGTTGGCCATGCAGCGCGGTGATCCTGCCAACGAGCGCCGCCGGGTCGACATCGGCCGCGGCCGTGCGGACCTGCCGGCCCGGGGTGAGGTCCACGACATCGTCGAGAAGGTCGACCACCGGGACGGCGCGGGCCAGCCCCGACTCGTCGGTAAAACCGTCGGGCTGGTCTCGATACGCCTTCCATGGTGTCAGCACGCGTTCCGCAAGGCCGGCCCAGTCGAAGGCGGCACTCCCCGGTGAGCCGCTCCTTGTGACAGTGCCGGCACTGCCCTCGCCGTCTCCATCGATGAAGAGTACGGAGGTGCGCTCGGCGGTGCCGGGCTCGGGCCGCTGCAGTATCCAGATGTGCAGGGCGATGTGCAGCGGATAGGCGACGCGGGCGGGCAGAGAGACGACGGCGCGCACGGCCCTGCTGCGGACGAGTTCGGCTCGGATGCGGCGGGCGGAGGTGCGGAAGGCGAGGGCGGGCGGCAGCAGCATGACGACGTACCCACCGGGCTCGACGTGTGCCAGTGCGTGCTGGACCCACGCCAGCTCCGACTCGAAGCGTGAGGGCACGCCGTAGGCCCACCTGGGGTCGTAGGCGAGTTCGTCGTGGCCCCAGTCGCGGTCGCCGAACGGCGGGTTGCACAGCACGGCATCGACCGTCAGGCCCGGAAAGGCGTCGGCCCGCAGGCTGTCGCCAGCGGCGATCACGACCTCTGTCTCCGCAGCCGAGGCGGGCTCGTCAAGTTGAAGGGCCACTGAGGCCCGCTGCGCTTGAAGCGCACGGATGTCCTGTCCGTACAGCTCACGTGCGCCGCGCCTGCGGGCGGCGGCCAGGAGGGTGCCGCTGCCGCAGGCGGGGTCGAGCACACGTGTCACGGTGTCGGGCAGCAGTCCTGTCATGAGGTCGGCAAGGCCCCGGGGAGTGCGGTAGGTGCCGCTGGCCGCGCTCTCGTCGAGGTCGCGTTCGGCGAGGACGTCCAGCGCGGCCTGCGCACCCGGACCGCGTACACACGTCAGGAGCGCGCGGATCACACCGGCGTCTTCGGTCTCGTACTTCACGGACCGGGTCTCGGATGTCGTCCGGGTGGCCAGGAGGTCGTTGGCAGCTGTGGCGAGCCGGTCGTCGGGCAGTTCGAGGAGCTGGCCCGATTCCTGTTCCGGAAGTCGCGCCACGCCTGCCAGCAGCGGAAAGAAGCGTGCGGCGTCCACGCCCGCCCCGAGAAGCCGCAGCGCCGTTCGCAGGTCCTCCTCGGGTGACGCCGCAGAGGTGTGTCCCCGTCCGCGGAGCCACTGCTGGACGGCGCCCAGGTCGTAGAGCGGGCTGCTCTCGGTGCCGCCACTGGGCGCGGGGAAGTCGGCATGGCGCCGCCGCCAGTTGCTGACGGTGGCGCGGGTGACCCCGGCGATACGGGAGATCTCTGCAGCCGTCACCTGTGCGGACGGCGGCGTCACTGACTTTTGCGGCATGGAGCCCCGCCCCTCTCGGAAGTGGACAGTAAACACTCTACACCATCCGTCAAGGTGTACATTCGATTGACGATGCTTTCATGGTTGTGCTTACCTAGATCTGCTTGCACAGCTCGTGCTGCCGTCGTCGCCACGGCAGCCGTGTCATCGTCCCCACCTCCTCTTCTCCAGGAGCGCGCTATGACGACCAGCACCAGCCCCGCACCCACCGCACCTGCACTGCCGGCATCGCCGATCGCGGCCGTCGTCCAGCGGCTGGAGTCCGCTCCGCTGTCCGAGGAGGTCTCCGCACTGGTTCGCGAAGCTCTGGACGGTGTCGAAGGCTCCGAGGCCGCCGCCGTCCGTGGCGCCTACCTGAAGTCGATCACCGTCGAGGGCTTCCGCGGCATCGGGGAAGCCGCCACGCTCCACATCCCTCCGGGCCCGGGCCTGACGGTGGTACAGGGGAGGAACGGCAGCGGCAAGTCCAGCTTTGCCGAGGGCATCGAGGTCGCCCTCACCGGGCGCAACCGCCGTTGGGAGGACGAGGACGGCAAGAACGTGCAGACCGCCCAGCAGGACGGCTGGCGTAACCTGCACCACTCCGGACCGCACCGTCTCGAGCTGGAACTCCTCGCGTCCGGTCGGGTCCGACCGCTCACGATCACCCGTATCTGGGCCGACACCACGTCGTTCTCCGAGTCCGAGTCGGCGGTCCTCGGGCTCGGGCCGACCCCGCTGCCGCTCTCAGCTCTCGGCTGGGCGCAGGACCTGCGGTCGTTCCGGCCGATCCTCTCCTACAGCGAGCTCGGCCAGATGATGAGCGCCAAGCCCAGCCGGATGTACGACCGGCTCGCCACGCTTCTGGGCCTCGGGGCGCTCAGCGAAGCCGCCGATCGGCTCGCCGTACGCGAACAGCAGCTGGCGCTGAGCGAGAAGCAGGCCAAGACCGCGCTGCCGCCCCTGCTGGCGGCTCTCGTGGACGTTCCGGACGAGCGCGTCCACAACGCGGTGACGGCGCTCCGGCAGCGCGTCCCGGACCGCCAGCGCATCCGCGCGCTGATCGCGGGGGCGCCGCTCGCCGACACGACGGAGCTGGCCCGGCTGCACCGGCTGGCCGCGCTCAGCGGCCCGGATACCAACGCGGTGACCGAAGCCGTCGCTCGACTGCGGGAGGCCGTCGCAGCGGCCGAGGACGTCCGGCACAGCGACGCCGGCACCGCGCTCGCCCGCGCTGACCTCCTCGACCGGGCCCTGCAACTGCGCTCCCAGCACCCTGCGGACCACACCTGCCCGGTCTGCTGGAGCACGGACCGCCTCGACGACGCGTGGGCCGCCGAGGCAGCCGCCCAGGCCGACCTGCTCCGCGAGGATGCCGCCGAGGTCCGGTCCGCGCAGCAGGCCGTGCGGGACTCTACGGACGACCTGCGGGCACTGATCCACAACCGGGCGCCCGACCTGCCCGATCACCTGTACGTCCTCTGGGACGAATGGGTCGCCTGCCGCAGCATCCACGACCCGCATGAGCTCACGGCACGCGCCGAGACACGGGCGGCGGCACTCGCTGATGCCTGCCGGCATGTCCGCCAGGAGGCGAAGCATTGGCTGGCGGAGCAGGACGAGCAGTGGCGCGGCGTCGTCCCGCAGCTCGCGTCGTGGCTCTCGCTGGCCGATGCGGCAGCCGCCGCCAAGCCGCTGCTGGCCCAGGTCAAGAAAGCGAGGGCATGGCTCAAAGAGGTGCAGACCGAGCTGCGTGAAGCCCGTATGAGCTCCATCGCCGAAACTGCGCAGAGCATCTGGCAGTACCTCAGCCAGGAGAGCAACGTCGCCCTCGGTGACGTCACGCTCAAGGGCTCCGAGACGTACAGCGGCCGGGGCGTGGCACTGAACGTCACCGTGGACGACGTCGACGCCTCCGCGCTGGGTGTCGTGAGCCAGGGCGAACTGTTCTCCCTCGCGCTGGCCCTGTTCCTGCCCCGGGCCATGGCCCCGCAGAGCCCGTTCGGCTTCATCGTCATCGACGATCCGGTGCAGTCCATGGACCCTCGGAAGGTCGAGGGCCTCGCCCGGCTGCTGGAGGAGATCGCCCGGACCCACCAGGTCGTGGTCTTCTCCCACGACACCCGGCTGCCGGACGCCCTGCGCTTCCACCGCATCAAGGCCACGATCCTCGAGGTCGGCCGGTTCCGGCGTTCGAAGGTGGCCGTCCGTTCCGTCGACGACCCGGTCAAGCGTGAACTGGCCGCCGCTCGTGCGGTCGCCAGAGACAACAAGGTCACCGCTGCGGTCCTCAACGAGGTCCTGCCCGGCCAGTGTCGCCTCGCTCTGGAGGCTGCCCTCCAGGAATCGGCTCGCCGGACCCTCCTCGGTACCGGTATCGGACATCTCGCCGTCGAGGAGCGCATCGGCAAGGCTCGTGAGCTGACCGCCCTGGCCGCCCTGGCCCTGTTCGGCGAGAGCCGGAGCAAGGCCGACGTGTACCGGGAGATCGGCCGCCGGCTCGGTTCCGATGCGAGCGACATCGTCGGACTGTGCAACAGGGGCGCCCACACCGCCGTCCCGGACACGGCCGACGCCGTCGCATTCATCAACCGAGTGGCCACCACCGCGGAAGGACTGCGCTCCCTGTGACTGCTGCATCCGAGGTACTGACCTCAGCGACCCGCATCACCGCCGCCACCTCGCTTCTCGACTCCGGGCCCTCCGGGGCCGCGCACCCGCGTGCGGCGGTGTTCCTGCTCCGCCGCGCGCTGGAAGCAGGGCTCGACTCGTACATCTATGCCCACCGGCCGGCCCTCGCCCGTTGTCGGACGGAGACCAAAGTCGTCTGGCTCGCCCACCACCTCGATGCCCGGCTGGCCGGCCGACTCGCGGCGGTCTGGCGCAACCTCAGCGGGGCATGTCATTACCATCAGTCCGCCCTGCCTCCGACCGTCAGTGAACTCCTCGGATGGCGGGACGAAGTCGCGTTCGTGCTGCGAGGACTCCGTACCTGAGATCGGAGATAGCCCGCCCGCGCATGGCTCAGGACAGTGGCTGCGCCGCTGGAAGCGCTGACCTCAAGCCGCGCGCCGGTAGGGAATGAGACGGCAGCAGTACCGAACAGGCGGTGGCTAGTATGCCCATGACTGTCAATCAAGGGGGATGACATGGGGAACGTGGAGCGGCCCGAGTTCCTGCCCGGCTGCGACCTGTCAGCACGCGACAGGAAGGCGGACGATGCCACCCTGACCTGCCTCGTTCGGTTGGCTGATGACTCGCTCGACGACCACTGGCGGACTTCCAGTCTGCAAGCGTGTGAGCTGCGCGGCGGCGCAGCACTCGCGGCGGCGTCCTTCATCGTCCAGGCACCCGGTCCGTGGCATGAGGACGTGCAGCGGATCCTGCGTCTGTCCAAGGTAAGCATTGACCGGCCGAGCTATTCCGCTTCCGAGTACACGGCCGGTCTCTGCTACGTCGCAGGCGCCAAGGACCTTCCGGCAGGACTGCGCCACCGGGCGGCCGACGACTTGGTGCACCGCGCGAATGATCTGGGCTATCAGGAAGCCTGCCACCTGCTTCCCAGTAACAGCTGGGATTGGCTGGCGGACGCCGTACGCGACGGGTGGGCGCTGTGGACGGCGAACCTCTTCGCCGAGGACGAGGCCGCCCCGCTGACTACTCGCATGCGGGTAGGCCTGGCTCTCGCGGAGCACAAGCAGACCGCCGGGTACGTACCTGAGGCCGTGGAACGACTTGTCGCGCACAAAGGAGCATCGAGCGCTGCCCGTCTCGCGCTCGCCGAGGCCGTGGTGCAGCGCGCCCCGAATGATGCCGTGAGCCTGCTCTGTCACCTTGCATCGGACCCGATCGTTCAGGCCGGGCACCGCATGCACGCCATCGGGCTGATCGACAAGATCGACCCACCGAAGGCTGAGGAGATGCGGGCCTTGCAGACCCGCCTCCCTTCTACCCAAGTGGCCCGTAAGCAGCGCCGGGACGCTGTCGAACGTGCACAGCGGGAAGCCGCGGCAAAGTACGAACGGGAGACCCCCGAGGCGGTCCTGAGGCGGCTTGACACCGAAATCGAGGAGCTTCTGGACGACCTGCGCCACCGTGGCTCGGCGGACTCGTTGGCCGATCAGCTCGACAACCACATCGCGGAGGACAGTTGGGAGGGGGTTGCCCAGGATGTGGCCGACATGTGTGGTGTGATCCGTGACGAGAACGTCGAATCCTCACTCCGCCTGTTGGAGGCCCTCACGCGGATCCGGTACGGCGATGGTCCTGGTTCGTTCGCGGAGGATACCAACTCAGAGGAACTCGATACCCAGCAGTTCCCGCGGCTGACTCGGGAAGAGCTCGACGAGTACGCACGCACCGAGGCAGAGCGCGCCTGGGCGTTCTGGAGGAGTCTCGTCGAAAAGCACGGCTGGGACAGCGACCAGCTTGGTGAACTCGACCGCCAGGAGGAGGAGGTGAATCAGAACATGCGT
Source organism: Kitasatospora sp. NPDC059803 (assembly GCF_042732255.1). Taxonomy (NCBI): domain Bacteria; kingdom Bacillati; phylum Actinomycetota; class Actinomycetes; order Kitasatosporales; family Streptomycetaceae; genus Kitasatospora; species Kitasatospora sp. NPDC059803. The sequence goes on from NZ_JBHWIJ010000011.1 coordinate 18,116, forward strand.
GATGGCGTTGAGCTCAGGGCCGGCGATCACCTGCGGCAACTCCATGAACACCTGGTGTGGGAACTCTGGCCCAGCTTTGCGGGTGCCGTAGAGCGTAGGGACTATGGCGTCGCACGAGCCCTGCTGGCTGTTGCCGTCCTCCTAGCAGATGAGGTAGAACATGCTCTCGCGCTCTGGCGAGCTGCTTCGACTGAGAACTACGCTTTCGACCCGTTGACGATGTCATGGCCTCGAGAGTTCTGGCTGGTTCTGGAGAAGTGGAAGGGGCGCTGGGCCTCTGTCCAGTAACACCGACAGGTGTTCGGCCGCTCGGCATTCGGTGCAGCCTGGCTGGTCAGCGGCATCTCGCGTGGAGACGAACGGCTTTGCCGAGGGCCTTGCTGAAGGTTCGCCAGATTGTGGTTACTGCCGGTGACCCTGACCCTGGGGACCATTTGGGGACCGGTTTGGGACCACATGCCCTGAGCGGCTCTGAGCACCAGTGGGCAGATATGGGCATTCCTGCACATTGCAAACAGTTGAGCAACTGTCAGCCGCCGGCTCGCCATCAATGCCGCACTCCTCTCAACTTTACTGGTGTTCACCGAAGTTGGGTCGCAAAAGAAGCCGAGACCCTGATACCTCGACTGTCGACAATAGTTGAACCCCTTGACTGGGGGTCAAGGGGTCGCAGGTTCAAATCCTGTCGTCCCGACTGTGAAGTCGGTTGTGAGAGCCGGTACTTGGGAAGCCGAGTGCCGGCTCTTTCTGTTTTTGCGTCAGCTGGTGGTCGCACGGTGGTCGCCGGGCCGCATCGGCCAGGGCGCGGACGGTTCTTCTGTTCGCGCCTGCTGGTAGGCGGGCAGCTGCGGGCGCGGGCGCCAGGGGCCGCTGGGCGCGGCAGACGGGGTGTCCGAGGACGGTGTGGTCGGCGTAGATGTTCGCGGTCGTCGACAGAGTGCGGTGGCGCAGGGTCTTGGAGATCACGGGCAGGGGCACGCCCGCGGCCAGGGCGAAACTGGCGGCGAGGTGGTGCAGGTCGTGCAGGGCGATCGCCTCGCCTTTGCGGATGCCGGTGCCGATCATGAGGTCGGCGAGGTCGGCGAGGTCGGCGTAGAGGGGGTCGGTGCCCCCGCTCCGACCGGCCTCGACCGGCCCCAGCGTCGACACCAGCAGTTCCACCGTGCGACGCTGCGGCCGCTCCCGGCGGCCCCGCTCCGGATGCCTGATGGACCTGGCGGCTAACCTGGCTGCCTCGGCCAGCTCAGTGCAGTGGCCTGGCGAAACCCAGTAGAGGCTCACCGAATGCCCTCACTCGACCACCCCCGCAGCGCACTACCCCCGCTATTTCTACTTGCGGGTAACCCGTCAGGATCCTGCCGGAGAGATTCGGCCGGGTTCTGAGGACCGGGCGGGCGCGCAGGTTCTGTCCGTACAGGATCGGTACCACCCGCAGATGGGAAGCTTGGGCATGACATGGTGTGTGTGAAGTCATCAACCGCCACCATCCCTCAAGGAAGAGGTTCTGCATGAGCAGCGACGTGGAGTCATCTGAGAACCCCAAGAGCGCCGAGAGTGCCGAGAGCCCGGAGGTCACGGGGGCTGCCGAGGCTCCCGCGCCCGCCGCCCAGGACGACGTCAAGGCCCGGTTCCTCGCCGCTCTGGAGCGCAAGCGCGGCGCCAAGTCCGATAGCGCGGCCGGCGGCCCGAATGGCGACTCGAAGATCCACGGCGCCCACGGCGCGGTGGGCGGCAAGCGCAACTTCCGCCGCAAGAGCGGTGGTTGATCAGCCCGGTTGACGCCGGGGGCCGCCAGGCCTGGTCCTGACCGGGCGGCCGTAGCTGTACGCGACAGGCAAGGTCTTCGTTCGAGTGTGTCGGGTGCGGGGCCTTGCCTGCCGGGGATCGGCAGGGTGCCTGGAGAAGGCGGCGCCGGGTGCCGGCCTCGGAGCCCGTCCCGCCGAGCACCGCCGCCCGTGACAGTGGGGCCGACTGAGCGTGACTCTGTCGGGGATCTTGGTCGCTGCCGTGTCAGCTCTGTGCACATGATGCAACCAGTCGACGAGCAGACGCAGTCAAACGACCTGTCCGTTCACTCCGAGGGGTTCGGCCACTGCTACACCACATCGCTGCGCTGCCGACCACCACGGCGTCCGTGAACCTCACCTCCCCACCTGGAGGGCGTCATGACTCCGGGGAAGAGGCTGATCCAGGTGCGGCTGGCCTCGGTCTTGGGCCCGCCGGGATGGAGCCGCCCGTTGTTGATGGCGGCGAGGGTCCAGCGGACGTAGAGCCTGCGGTCCATGAGGTGGACGTCGGACCAGTGGAGGGCGAGGATCTCACCGCGGTGCATGCCGGTGCCGAGCATCACCTCGAACAGGTCGTTTAGCTGATCGGCGTACTGTTCGGCGCCGTGGCGCAGGAAGGCGGCGGCCTGTTCGGGGGTCCAGCAGGTGCGCTCGGCGGCGCGGGGCCGGGCGGGGGCGGAGTGCTTGGCGGGGTTGTAGCGCAGTCCGCCCCCGACGCCACGAGGCCGGTGCCGCCCGGTAGTCGCCGCGGCCGGACGGCACCGGCCTCGTTGATGCTGCTTCCAGTGCTGTGCCCAGGATGGGAACGCTTGCTGACCCGAGCCGAAGTGTGGCCGACGCCTCCGCCATGGAAGGAGGGCGACCTGGACGGGGGCGGCGTCTTCGTGGCCGAGTAGGAAGGGCCGCCCCGGGGCGGCCCGGAGCTGTCACCTGGAGGTCGGCGGCTTCGGCCACGTTGTTCCGTCTGCGGCGGCCGTGAGGATGTCTCCGAGGCGGAGCCAGGCGTTGGGGCCGGAGTTGCCGATCGGGCTGTCGGCGAATCGCTGCCAGGTCTGGTGGTCGTCTCCGAGCGCTGCTTCCACCAGGGCGATCACTGTGGGATGGGTGCTGTTGTAGTGGTGCCCGCGTGTTTTGAGTGCCGTCCAGGCGGGCAGGGCGAGGATGGTCTCGCTGGGGCAGTCGGGTAGGGCGAGGATCTCCCGGGCCCATGCTTCGCGGTTGCTGGGGTTGCCGCCGAGCCTGTGGCGGAGCTCGCGGGTGAGCGTGTGGACGGCGCGCTGCGGATCGGAGTGGCGGGCGAGGACCGAGGTGAATGCCGGTTCGCTGCGGTGGCCGTGCCAGGCGAAGGACAGCAGTGCCTTCTCCACGAGTTCGTCGTCGCCGGCGTGCCGGTCGAGGTACGCGTCGAGCACCACTGCGGTGACGGCGGACAGGCTCCGCACCGTCACCTCTTCGGGATCGCCGAGGGCCCCGCGACGGGTCGCGGGCGGCTGCGGGGCGGGGTCGGCGACGATCCGCGTGATCGCGTCCAGGAGTTCGTCGAACTGTCGCCGGTCGTCCTGGGACTTGTAGTCGTACGACTGGAGGCCGGACCGGCCGCGGCGGGCGTCGCGGATCACCAGTCGGACGGTCGCTTCGACGGCGGGCGTGAGTTCGGGCAGGTGGACCAGCATGGCGTGGATCCAGCGCAGGTCGGCCGCCCTGCTGATTCCGTAGAGGTCCTTCGGCTTCCACGTTCGGAGGGCTTGCACGGCCGTTTCGGCGAAGTGTCGGCCCAGGTCGGCGAGTTCGTCCGCATGGCTCTGCCAGGCGTGGGGATCGCCGTAGGCGGGCTTGGCCTCGGCGGGGTTCAGGACGAGGCGCCACCGTCCGTCGGCCGCATGGCTCACCCAGGAGACGGCGGAATCGGTGCCCCAGTCGGTGTCGAAGCCGTCGTCCCGTAGGTGCAGGAACTCGATGTCCCTTCGATCGGTTTCGTCCAGGCGGAGAGCTCGGCGGCGAAGTGCTGCCGGGCCTCCTCCTTCGAGGAACCCTCCTGGAGGAAGCCGCAGATCCGGGTCGTGAGCATGGCGGCGCCGAACCTGAAGAGGTCATCCAGCGCGATCTGCCTAAGGAGTTTCGGCTCGACCGTCCACGGCACGCTGCCGAGCAGTTGGTCGCGGATGACCCGGTTCGCCGTGGTGCCGGCGGTCCTGTCGATGAGCTGGGAGTGCCGGTCGGAGTGCCGTTCGAGTACGGCCGACCACATGCGGCCCCACGCGTCGAACGCTGCCCTGATCCGGTCGGACCAGGCGCCGGAATCCTCGTCCTCCAGACGCGTGCGGTCGAGGCCGTCGGGCAGGAGAGCGACAGCGGCTTCGAACACGGCGTCGTGGAGGCGGCCCGTACGCAGAACCACCTGTGCGGACGTTGGCTCCTTGAGCAGTTCGGGTGTCATGTGCGGTGGCTGCGGCACTCGCCTGCGCAGTTCGTCGGCGACGGCCGCGCAGAGGTCGGCCGGCCGGTCGGCGGTGCCGAGGGAGCCGAGCCGGCGGTCGGAGCAGCGGTGCAAGGCGTCGGCCCGCAGGGCCGGGTCGCAGTCGGGGTGGATGAGCGCGAGGACCACCAGCGAGGTCGACCCGGTCAGGTACTCGTATTCGCTTTCGGTCTGCCGTAGCCCGTTCGTCACCGCGGCCTCCAGCAGCCAGGCGGGTGCCGAATCCCGGTAGGGCTTGTCGAGCAGCGCGGCGAGGAGTGGTCCGCCCTGCTGACTGTCGGCGACGGCACGGGCCTGTTCGGCTGCCATCCGGGCCGCGGCGGACCCGGCATCGGCACCGGCCGCGACAGTGGCCAGGAACTCCACAGGCAGCCGGGTTTCGTCAGTGGCCATTCCTTGCTTCCCTCTCCCCAGTGACTGGTCGAACTCCATCCTGCTCCATCGGTCGGACAATCCGGGGACGAACGGAGACGAGGAGGGCCGGGGCCCAGGGCGGGCCGTACCGGTTTCGTCGGGGGCAACTCCTCGGTGCCTCCGGTGCCGTGTCGGACAGGACCAGGTCCGGACCGCCGACAGCATCGGCGGAACCAGCGAGCGGCTTGGCCGCGGGCTCGCGGGGCGGCTATGGCCGGGGCCGGGTGAACACCCCCTGCTCGGTCTCGGCCGGGATCCCGCGCTCGACCAGCCGCTTGAGTTTCAGACGGACGTTGTTGGCGTTGGGGGCGCGATCTTCTGGGGAGGGGAAGCGGAACCGGATCCGGTTGTGGGCAAGCGGGCTGGTGCGCGCCCGTGGTGGGGTTTGGCAGGCTACCGTGGGGCCCGACGCGAGGGTGCGGCGGTGCTGGTCGGGTGCCGCGATGGACCAGGGGGTGTGGGGTGTTGGAGCCGGTGTCGCTGTCGGCGGTGGCCGCTGTTTTCGGCGCCGTGGGTGCGAGCGTGGCGAACGAGGCCGGTAAGTGGGCCTGGGAGTCGGCGGGTGCGTTCGTCCGCCGGGTGACGGGACGGGATGTGCCGGCGCCGACCGATGCCGCCGAACGGGCCGCTGTGGCGCAGCTGTTGCTGGATGTGGCCGAGTCGGATCCGGCGCAGGCCAGGGCGCTTCGGGCCTGGCTGGGCGGCCAGGGCGGGGCCTGGTCCGGGCCGTTGGCGACGCCCTCCCTGCTGCCGCCCTCCGACCGCTTCTTCACCGACCGGCGCAAGGTGTTGGCGTTGTTGGACAAGGAGGCCGGACGGAAGGCGGACGGCACGCCCCGCGTCAGCGTCCTGTACGGACCTCAGGGGATGGGCGTGAGCACCGCGGCCGTCCACTGGGGTGCGCAGCAGCGGAAGCGGTTTCCGCACGGGCAGCTCTACGCGGACCTCTCCGGCGGGTCGCTGGCCACCGCACCCGATGCGGCCGCCGTGCTCCGGCAGTTCCTGATCCACCTCGGCATGCCGGCGGACCGGGTTCCGCCGGCCGCGCAGGACCGGGTCGAGCGGTTCCGGTCGCTGGTCGCCGAGCGGCAGTTGCTCGTCGTGCTGGACCACACCCGGTCGGCGGCCCAGGTCCGGCCGTTGATCACCGCGGCTCCGGGCGTCGTCACGGTCGTCGTGGCCCGGCGTCCGCTCACCGGTCTCGACGCCGTCCCGATCCCGGTGGGGCCGCTGTCCGACAAGGACGCCAGGCGGCTGCTCACGGACCTCGTGGGGAAGGAGACCGTCTCCGCCGCCGGCCCCGCCCTGTGGGGCGTCCTCGAACGGTGCGAAGGATCGCCCTTCGCCCTGCGTGCCGCGGCTCCCCGGCTGGCGTTCATCCCCCAGCAGCGCCGGGGCCGGGGCGGTGGTGGTGACGGCGGCGGCGATGCCCATGTGGGTGATCCGGTGCGGGCCGCCGTGCAGGAGTCGTACGAGGCGCTGGAGCCGGAGGAGGCCCGGCTGTTCCGGCTCTGCGCCTTGCGGCCGTGGCCGGCCGTCGGTCCCGAGCTGGCCGTGGCGGTTGTCGGACCCCATGGAACTGGCGGGCTCACCGTCGAGCGCGCTGGTGTCCTGCTGGCCGGGCTCGCCGAGGCCGGCCTGGTGGAGGCCACGCCCGACGGCCGCTACCGCTACCGGCCCGCCGTGCGCCGGTTCGCCGAGGAGCAGGCGGCGCGGGAGGACGGTTTGGCCGCGTGCGCGGGTGCGGTGACGCGTGCCGTGGAGCACCTGCTGCGCTTCGCCGTCCGGGCCGACTACGCGGCGTTGCGGGAGCGTTGGCACGTCGGGCCGCTCTACCGGGAGCTCGGGCCCGGTGACTACCCGGACGCCGGTGCGGCGTTGGCCGCGCTGGCCGCGGAGGTGGGCAACCTGGTCGAGGCGGTGCTCGCCGCCGAGGAGTTGGCCGCGCCGGCCACGGCGTGCGAGCTGGCGGAGGCGTCGTGGGCGGTGCAGCTCAAGGCCGGTCGGCACGAGACCTTGTTGCCGGCGCTGCGAACCGCCGTGCGGGCGGCGGTCGCGCACGACCCGGACTCGGCGATGGCCGGCCGGATGCACACCCAACTGGCTTTCGCCCTGATGGAACTGGACCTGCTGGCCGAGGCCGAGAGCTGTCTGGTCGACGCCTCCTCGGCGTTCGAGCGGGCCGGCCACCTGCTGGGCCGGGCCACGGCCGTCGAGTCGCTCGGGCTGCTGAGGCTTCGGCAGTGGCGGTGGCAGCCCGCGTACGACTGCTTCGAGCAGGCCGACGGACTGCTCGGGTCGATCGGTCCGGACCACGAGCGGGCGGGGGACGTTCCGCGGGCCCGGGCGCTGCTGAAGCGGCACCGGGGGCGGGCGCTGCGAGGCCTGGCCGAGTACGAGCGGGCCCGGACCTGGCTGACGGAGGCGTTGTCCGAATTCCGGCGTCTGCGCGACAACTACAACGCGGCCCGCACCCTCACCAACCTCGCGGAGACCTGGGCGGACACCTCGGCGACGGAACAGGCGCTGGCCGCGATCGACGAGGCCACCGCGATCCTGGACCGTGAGCAGGCGGAGCCCCATCTGCGCTACCTGGCGGGCCTGCGGCAGCAGTGCCTCACGGAACGGGACTGACCAGGACCGCGTGGGACGCGCCGCCGGTGCGCACCGTCAGCTCCATCGGCGGCAGCGGACGGGGGACGGCGGTGCCGTCCACCTGGGCGAACAGTGCCGAGGCGGCCGCCGCCGGGTCGAGCGAGGGGCTGGTGAGGCGGACGAATCCCCGGTCGCGCAGCAGTACTTCACAGGTGTCCGGACCGGAGACGAAGGCCGCGAGCGAGCAGTTCGGGTAGCGGGCGAGCGTCGCCGCGGCCCACTCCCGGGGCGGGCCGATCCGGGGGTCGTCGGCCTCCCCGTACCGGAGGATCGCGTCGGCCAGACCGAGGAGGCCCTGGTCGAGGGTGTCCTCGTGCACCGCGAGGTGATCGGAGCCGGGCCCGGCAGGCCCGTACCGGCCTTCGGCGACCCGCTCGATGGTGACCTCGTGCGGGCGGGGCCCCGGGCGGGTACGGACCCGCAGCGGCACGGTTCGGGTCGGTGGCCGGTAGGCGGGGAGTGGGAGCAGGTCCAGGAGAGCCGGCTCTGTCGGCTCGGGCAGTCCCATGACCTCGTAGAAGAGCGAACGCAACAGGCCGGCCGCCTCGCCGGGTGCTGAGGTCGTCAATTCGCTGGTGCTGGTGATGGGTTGATGGTGCATCAGGAGCTGATTCAGCTGCGGACGTAGAGGGGAGTCCAGGGTGAGCCGGGGGGCTTCGCGGACGAAGGCTGCCACCGGTGAGGTGGCGCCCAGAACTTCGTCGGAGGCCGTGCCGAGCAGAACGGGGGTGCCCAGTGCCGCGGCGTAGTAGCTGACCGAGCCGAAGTCCCCGATCACCGCGTCGGCGGCGATCAGTGCCTGCCGCCAGCTGTCCAGGGGGTCGATCAGGGTGAGGCCGGCCCGCTCGGCGCGGTCCAGCCAGAGGCGGACCTGGCCGGGGCCGTGGCCGTGCCAGATGTTCGGGTGGAGGACGGCCGCCACCCGGTAGTCGTCGACCGGGAGTTCGGTGGTGAGGCGGTCGAGCAGCCACGGCAGCGGGTCGTGCGCGCCGGCGTCACCGAAGAGCGACTGCGGGTTCCAGGTGGAGTTGAGCACGATGAACCGCTGCCCGGGTCGGACGCCGAACGCGCGGCGATGGCGTTCGCGGCGCGGAAGGGCGGCCAGGATGCGGTCGAAGCAGGGATCGCCGCCGAGCACCGCCGTCGGAGCGGCCTCGGGGCAGGCTTCGCGCAGCCGGCCGAGCTGCTCGGGGTGGGAGAGCACCATCGCCCGGGCGAGCGGAACCCCGTCGGACAGCAGCCACTCGGGCGCCAGGCCGAAGACAGGGGCATGCGGCGCGTTCGGTGTTCGGTGTTCGGTGTTCGGTGTTCGGTGTTCGGTGTTCGGTGTTCGGTGTTGCGAGCCTTTTATTGTATCCGGCTCCGTGCGAGAGGACGATCAACTTCCCCCGGAACTCGGAGAGTTCACCGCCGAAGCTGGCCGACAGGGCGAGGTCGACGGGGGTCTGCTTGGCCTGCTCCCACGGAAGTACCGGAACCCCGAGGGAGCTCAGCAGCTCGGCGACTCCTGCGCTGAAGGGGGACGATCCCGTGCAGGAGGCCAGTAACTGGATCCTGAGGTCGTCGCGGAACAGCGGAACGACGTCCAGGAGTCGGGTCGCGGAGGTCACGTTGTGGACGACGAGGAGAACGCGGCGGCAGCCACCGCGGGTGGTCCACCTCGAAGCGTCCTCGCCCACCGGAACCCGGATCCAGTCGGTCACCAGCCCTGCCAACCCGCCGCTCCTTCGATGCTCGCCGCCTCCCCCGCGCGAGGCCCGTCCATTGTTCCACGGCGTGGATGTCGAGGATCGGCCTCGGTCGGGGGGCGGGCCGGTGGGCCCGGGCCCGCGCGCGGGGCGGGGGGCGGGGGGCCGCCCCCCCCACACCGCCCCCGCCGAACTCGGCGCGGGCGACCAACTCCTCGGCCAGCTGGAGCGGTTGGCCGCCCTGCACGGCTCCGGCGCGCTCACCGACGAGGAGTTCACCCGGGCCAAGGCCCGCCTGATCGGCTAGGCCTAGCGCCCTACGGCGCGGGCTGGAAGGTGGCGAAGGCCGTGTCCCGGGCCTGGGAGTTGGCCGGGGCACCCCAGTCCGCGTCCGGGGTGATCCAGTAGATCGCGTAGCCGTACTTGGCCGGGTTCCCGGTGACGAAGCCCCGGTTGAGCGAGTGCGTGCGCGGTGTGCCGCTGATCCACTCCCAGTCGGCCGCGTTGCTCCACTGCCGGTAGTTGATCGCGGCCAGGTTGACCCGCTGGTAGTTGGTGACCTTCGAACGCAGGCCCGGCTCGGAGTCCTGCCAGTCGGCGACGGCGCTGGGGCCGGGGGTGGTGGTCCACTCGATGGTCAGGGTACTGCCGTTGCCCTTGAAGATCCGGCGGACGCCCTCCGAACCGGCCGGCTGGAGCCAGTCCGGCAGGACGACCGAGAAGCCGGTCGGGTCCTTGTACTCGTGGTAACCGGCCGGGACGGCGGCCCCCGGCGGGGTCGGGCTCTGCGCGGGGGTGGTGGCGGGCGCGCCGGCGGCCGGCGGGTTGGCCGCAGAGGGGCCGGGCGTGTCGGCCGGCTTGTCGGGGGCCGGTGTGTCGGTGGCCGGCTTGTCCGGGGCGGGCTTGTCGGTGCCCGGCTCCGGCTCCGCCGCCGGAACGGAGGCGGCCGGGGTCCCGCTCGGCCCGGCCTCGGAGCTGGTCGAGACCGACGAGGTGGCGCCCGCGCCGTTCGCCGACGAGTCGTCCCCGTTGCCGACGGCCTGGAGCACCGCGACCACCCCGGCGATCAGCAGCAGGACCAGCACCACGGTGACGACGGCCAGCCGCCGCCGTCCGCTGCGCGGGTCGGCGCCGGCCGCCTGCGTGGCGCCCAGGGTCCACTCGCTGGTCACCGGCCGGATCGGCTCGGCCGCCGGAGCCGAACCCGACGCCGCGAGCGAACCCGACGCCGAGCCCGATGCCACGTCCGAGGACGGCGAAGCGGGCTCGGGCACCGGCTCCACGACGGGCTCCGCCACGGCGGCGGGCTCCTCGTCCTTGGCCCGGCTGCCCACCCGGACCGTCCCCAGCAGCCCCCCGATGGACCGCTTGCGGCCCTCCTCGGCCTCGGCCGGGGCCTCCTCGGGCTCCGCGGCGGCGGCCGGACTCTCGACCGGCAGCGCGTGCACGGTGGTCGACTCGGCCTTCGAGGTGGCCTCCGCGACGACCCGCTTCAGCATCGACCGGGTCTGCGAGGCGTCCAGCCGCTCGGCCGGGTCCTTGGCGAGCAGCCCCTCGATCACCGGCTGCAGCGCCCCGGCGTTCACCGGGGCGGTCAGCTCCTCGGTCATCACCGCGGTCAGGGTGGCCAGCGCCGAGCCCCGGTCGTACGGCGGCCGGCCCTCGACCATCGCGTACAGCGTGCCGCCCAGCGACCACAGGTCGGCCGGCGGCCCGGGCTTCTGCCCGCGGGCCCGCTCCGGGGATATGTACGAGGGGGCGCCGACCAGCATGCCGGTGGAGGTGACCGAGGCGTCGCCCTCCACGCTGGCGATGCCGAAGTCGGTGAGCACGACCCGGCCGTCGTCGCCGATCAGCACGTTGGACGGCTTGACGTCCCGGTGCAGGATGCCCAGCGCGTGCGCGGCGCTCAGCACGCCGAGCACGTCGAGCGCGATCTCGGCGGCCCGGGCGGGGGCCAGCGGCCCGTCCTCCCGGATGACGTCGGCCAGCGAGCGGGACTCGACCAGCTCCATGACGATCCACGGCCGGTCGTCCTCGTCGACCACGTCGAAGACGGTGACCGCCGAGTTGTGCCGGATCCGCGCGGTGGCCTTGGCCTCGCGCAGCGTCCGGACGATCAGCCGGTGCTTCTCCTCCTCCTCGACGCTGGCGTTCATCCGCAGTTCCTTGACCGCGACGGTCCGCCCCAGCATCTCGTCCTCGGCGCGCCAGACGGTGCCCATGCCGCCGCGCCCGAGCACGCCGTTCAGCCGGTAGCGGCCGGCCAGGAGGCGGCCGGTGGAACCCTGCGCCTGGGTCATTCGGAACGTTCCCCCATGTGCTGCTGGCGGTCGTGGTGACGGCGTGTCGGCCCGGCCTCAGGCCCGAACGCCCAAGTCTCCATCATCCCCTGTCCCCGGGGGCCGGGACCACCCGACCCCCCCCCCCCCAACCGGGGCCAACGGCTCGGGGGCGGCGGGCCCGGGCCCCACTTTGAGGAAAAAAAACGCCACAACAGGCCCCGGGGCGCCCACACCGCGGGAGCACAACGG
>NZ_JBHWIJ010000011.1:29679-61613 GCF_042732255.1 Kitasatospora sp. NPDC059803
TGGGTGACGGCGTTTCGCCCCGCCCCCAGCCCCCACCCCCAAATACACAAACAACCCCTGTCCCCGGGGCCCGGGACCCCCCGACCCCCCCCCCGGAACCGGGGAATACCGTAAGGGGTGCGGCGCTCCGTGCCCGATCTGTGATCGAAAACTCGCCAAGATCTGGCCGGGGCGCTGCTACCGTTCGGCAGCTCATCGTCTTTCCGGGGGGATCCGACGCCCATGACCGCACCCGCACCGGGCGCTGACGGCCAGTCGGGCCGGCCGCGCACCGCCCAGCACTACTCGGTCACACCCACCCTGGATTCCCCCGAGGGCTACGTCGCGCCCGGTATGCCCGGTGTCCCGGTGGCCGGATACGTCCCCACCGTCCGCTCCCACCGGACGGGCCCGCGCCGCCGCACCGCCCTGGCGGTCGCCCTCGCCGTCCTCGCCATGCTGCTCGGCGGCCTGGCCTACGGCTGCGCGCCGGCCCGGGCCGCGGACAGCCTCGGCTGGCTGGCCATCGCCCTCGCCGCCCTGGTCGCCTTACCGCTCGGCCGGCTCGGCGGCCGCAGCCGGGTGCTGCCGCTGCTCGGCGCGCTGCTCGCGGCCTGCGCGCTGCTGCTCGGCCAGCTGACCGGCCAGCTCCGCCGGGTGCACGCGGCCGGCCCCGGCCCGCGCGGCCTGCCGCACGACGCCCTGGCGCACTGGCGCGCCGAGCTGCGCGCGCTCGACCTCGCCTTCTACGGCATCGCCCTGGTCGGCGGCTTCCTCCTCACCCGCCGCACCGCCAACCGCGGCTGACGCCGGTCCGGACAGCCCGAGGCCCCCGCCGGCGGAACCGACGGGGGCCTTCACCACGACGCGTCTCAGCGGTGGTTGAGCGCCGGGTTGACGGTCACCTCGACCCGCTGGAACTCCTTGAGCTCGGTGTAGCCGGTGGTGGCCATCGCGCGGCGCAGCGCGCCGAACAGGTTCATGGTGCCGTCGGGGGTGTGCGAGGGACCGGTCAGGATCTCCTCGGTGGTGCCGACGGTGCCGAGGTCCACCCGCTTGCCGCGCGGCAGCTCCTCGTGGACGGCCTCCATGCCCCAGTGGAAGCCCTTGCCGGGCGCGTCGGTGGCGCGGGCCAGCGCGGCACCGATCATCACCGCGTCGGCGCCGCAGGCGACGGCCTTCGGGATGTCGCCGCTGTAGCCGACGCCGCCGTCCGCGATCACGTGCACGTAGCGGCCGCCGGACTCGTCCATGTAGTCCCGGCGGGCGGCGGCCACGTCGGCGACGGCGGTGGCCATCGGCACCTGGATGCCGAGGACGCCCCGGGTGGTGTGGGCGGCGCCGCCGCCGAAGCCGACCAGCACGCCGGCCGCGCCGGTGCGCATCAGGTGCAGGGCCGCGGTGTACGTGGCGCAGCCGCCGACGATCACCGGGACGTCCAGCTCGTAGATGAACTGCTTGAGGTTGAGCGGCTCCGCGCCGCTGGACACGTGCTCGGCCGAGACGGTGGTGCCGCGGATGACGAAGACGTCGACGCCGGCGTCCACGACGGCCTTGGAGAACTCGGCGGTGCGCTGCGGCGAGAGCGCGGCGGCGGTGACCACACCGGAGTCGCGGACCTCCTGGATCCGCTGCTTGATCAGCTCGGCGCGGATCGGCGCGGCGTAGATCTCCTGGAGGCGGCGGGTCGCGGCGGCCTCGTCGGTGATCGTGGCGATCTCGTCGAGCAGCGGCTGCGGGTCCTCGTAGCGGGTCCAGAGGCCTTCGAGGTTCAGCACGCCGAGGCCGCCGAGGCGGCCGATGGCGATGGCCTGCTGCGGCGAGACCACGCTGTCCATCGGGGCGGCCAGGAACGGCAGCTCGAAGCGGTAGGCGTCGATCTGCCAGGCGATCGAGACCTCCTTCGGGTCCCGGGTACGGCGGCTGGGGACGACGGCGATGTCGTCGAAGGAGTACGCCCGTCGGCCGCGCTTGCCTCGCCCGATCTCGATCTCAGTCACTTCGAGCCCTTCTGGTTTGTTGCTCATGCCCGCCGGGTCACCCCGGCCGCCCCCAGTATCCCGCACCCCGGTTGCCTCGCGCGCTCGCCTCCGGGGCGCGGGGCCCGCCCCCGGGCGCGCCGAAGGGCCCGGCGCCGCGGTGCGGCGACGGGCCCTTGGGAAGCGCGGACTCAGCGGTTGGAGTAGTTCGGCGCCTCGACGGTCATCTGGATGTCGTGCGGGTGGCTCTCCTTGAGGCCCGCCGAGGTGATCCGGACGAAGCGGCCCTTGCTCTCCATCTCGGCGATGGTGGCGGCGCCGACGTAGCCCATGGTCTGGCGCAGGCCGCCGACCAGCTGGTGCAGCACGGCCGACAGCGGGCCGCGGTAGGGCACCTGGCCCTCGATGCCCTCGGGGACGAGCTTGTCGTCCGAGGCCACCTCGGCCTGGAAGTAGCGGTCCTTGGAGTACGAGCGGCCCTGGCCGCGGGACTGCATCGCGCCCAGCGAGCCCATGCCGCGGTAGGACTTGAACTGCTTGCCGTTGATGAACATCAGCTCACCCGGGGACTCCTCGCAGCCGGCCAGCAGCGAGCCCAGCATCACGGTGTCGGCGCCGGCGGCCAGCGCCTTGCCGATGTCGCCGGAGTACTGCAGGCCGCCGTCGCCGATGACCGGCACGCCGGCCGCCTGGCAGGCCACCGCGGCCTCGTAGATGGCGGTGATCTGCGGGACGCCGATGCCGGCGACCACGCGGGTGGTGCAGATGGAGCCGGGGCCGACGCCGACCTTGACGCCGTCCACGCCGGCGTCGATCAGCGCCTGGGCGCCGTCACGGGTGGCCACGTTGCCGCCGACCACGTCGATCCCGACGGCCGACTTGATCTTCCCGATCCAGGCCAGCGCGTTGTGGCTGTGGCCGTGCGAGGTGTCCACGACCAGGAAGTCCGCACCGGCCTCGACCAGGGCCTGGGCCCGGTCGAACGCCTCGGCGCTGGCACCGACGGCGGCACCGACCAGCAGACGACCCTCGGCGTCCTTGGCGGCGTTCGGGTACTGCTCGGCCTTGACGAAGTCCTTGACGGTGATCAGGCCCTTGATCCGGCCCTCGTCGTCGACCAGCGGCAGCTTCTCGATCTTGTGGCGGCGCAGCAGCGCCATCGCGTCCACCCCGGAGATGCCGACCTTGCCGGTGATCAGCGGCATCGGGGTCATGATCTCGCGGACCTGGCGGCTGCGGTCCGACTCGAAGGCCATGTCACGGTTGGTGACGATGCCGAGCAGCTTGCCGGCCTCGTCCGCGATCGGCACGCCGGAGATGCGGAACTTGGCGCACAGCGCGTCGGCCTCGGCCAGCGTGGTGTTCGGGCCGACCGTGATCGGGTCGGTGACCATGCCGGACTCGGAGCGCTTCACCAGGTCGACCTGGTTGGCCTGGTCCTCGACCGACAGGTTGCGGTGCAGCACGCCGACGCCGCCCTGGCGGGCCATCGAGATCGCCATCCGCGCCTCGGTGACCTTGTCCATCGCGGCGGAGAGCAGCGGGATGTTGACGCGCACGTTCCGGGAGACCCGCGAGGAGGTGTCGACCTGGTTCGGCAGCACCGCGGAAGCCCCGGGCAGCAGCAGGACGTCATCGAACGTGAGCCCGAGCATGGCGAACTTCTCGGGTACGCCTGCGGCGTTGTAAGACATTTGGGGGGTACCTTCCGTGGCCGGCCTATTCCGCTCACGCCCTGAGGGTGGGGCGCGTTCATCGCTCACTCGCAGCAGACCGCCGAAGCCGGGTGGTTTTGGAGGAACCTCCAGGGGAACCCCGCGCGCACCCGCGAAACTTTGGCAACCCGCCCAGGCGCCGATACCCCATGGTACTGGCACGGCGAATGTGTCCTCGTGTGCCCTTGACAACACCGGCCCCCCGTGGCTCATTCCGGCCGGTCAGGACTTAGGTCCGGCCGATCTTGCCAGTCAGGACCTAGGAGGACTCCTCCGCGAGCGCCCGCAGCCGGCTGAGCGCCCGGTGCTGCGCCACCCGGACGGCGCCCGGGGACATCCCCAGCACCTCGCCGGTCTCCTCTGCCGAGAGCCCGGCGGCCACCCGCAGCAGCACCAGTTCGCGCTGACGGGCCGGCAGGTTGGAGAGCAGTTCCTTGGCCCAGGCCGCGTCGCTGCTCAGCAGCGCCTGCTCCTCCGGGCCGAGCGCCTCGTCCGGCACCTCCGGCAGGTCGTCCTGCGGGACGACCGTCGAGCCGGGCCCGCGCATCGCGGCCCGCTGCAGATCGGCGATCTTGTGCGCGGCGATGCCGTAGACGAAGGCCTCGAACGGCCGCCCCTGGTCCTTGTACCGGGGCAGCGCGCACAGCACCGCGACGCAGACCTCCTGCGCGACGTCGTCCACGTGGTGCCGGGCGCCGCCGGGCAGCCGCACGAGCCGGCCGCGGCAGTAGCGCAGCGCCAGCGGATGGACGTAGGCGAGCAGGGCGTCGATGGCCGGGCCCTCACCGCGGACGGCGGCCGCGACGAGCTCGCCCACCAGCGGGGAGCCGCCCGCGCCGAGCACCGGCGGTCGACCGGGGCCGGGCACCGCGCCGGGGCCGCCGGGGTCGGCGTACGACGGATCGCCACCCGGGCCGGAGGGCTCGGCCTCCACCGGGTCCGCCTGGCCGGCCGCACCGGCGACGTCGTCACGCATCGGTCCATGGTGCCTGGTCGCGCGGGAAAACGCGGCACCGCGTCCGGAGTTGTGCACCGGAACGTTATGCGCTGCGGTGCCGTACGGCGTGCCGCCGCGCACCACCGGCCCCTCCTGCACCGTGCCGCCTCCCGCCCCGCCGCCGTCGGTGGTCCCGTCCTTCGCGCCGTCCGCCGAATGTGCTGCGGCCGTGTGGTTCGCCGCAGTGCCTGTCCGCTGGTCCCCGAGGTGCTCCACTACTCCATGGTGCAACCTCGGGACCGTAACGTCACACGCCCGGACGGCGTCCGTCCCGGGAACCGTCGGCGGCGCGCCGCAGCCGGCGGCGCCACCGGCGGTCAGCGGACCAGGCCCCAGCGGAAACCCAGCGCCACCGCGTGCGCGCGGTCGGAGGCCCCGAGCTTCTTGAACAGCCGTCGGGCGTGGGTCTTGACGGTGTCCTCGGACAGGAACAGCTCGCGGCCGATCTCGGCGTTGCTGCGGCCGTGGCTCATGCCCTCCAGCACCTGGATCTCACGCGCCGTCAAC
Organism: Kitasatospora sp. NPDC059803; assembly: GCF_042732255.1. Lineage (NCBI taxonomy): Bacteria > Bacillati > Actinomycetota > Actinomycetes > Kitasatosporales > Streptomycetaceae > Kitasatospora > Kitasatospora sp. NPDC059803. The sequence goes on from NZ_JBHWIJ010000011.1 coordinate 34,857, forward strand.
GTGGGCGCCGCGCCCATGTCGGGGCTGCGCAGCCGGCGCGGGGCGAGCCGCCAGGTCGGGTCGGCGAGGGCCTGGGTGACGGTGGCCCGCAGTTCGGCGCGCGAGGCGTCCTTGTGCAGGTACCCGCGGGCGCCCGCGGCCACCGCGAGCGCGACCCCGTCGAGGTCCTCGGCGACGGTGAGCATGATGATCCGCGCGCCCGGATCGGCGGACAGCAGCCGCCGGACCGTCTCGACCCCGCCGAGGCCGGGCATCCGGACGTCCATCAGAACGAGATCGGAGCGGTCGGCCACCCAGCGGCGGAGGACCTCCTCCCCGTTCGTCGCGGTGGTGACCCGGTCCACACCGGGTACGGTCGCGACCGCGCGGCGAAGCGCCTCGCGGGCGAGCGGGGAATCGTCGCAAACGAGAACGGAAGTCATGACCGTCGTCCTCCGCAGCTGATCCGCGTCACGTTGAGCCTCCTGGCTGGTACGAACCTCTCCGACACGGCCGATCGGCGACAGAGTCCGTGCTGATCGCCTCAAATTCCCCGCGATCGTTCCCGACGTCCGGCGCCCGCTAACCGCCTCCGCACTTCCAACGACCGTCACTCGAATGAGTTACGGCCTTCGGGGCCATCTCCACCACTGTACGTGGCCAACCCATTACCGATCAGCCGCATCGCGGTGCACACGCCGCACTTTTGCCCAGCTCGCGCGCGGTGGGCGCACGACCCGCACACCGGTGCGGAGTGTCGCGCGCCCGTCGGCCACCCGAATGCCACGCCCGCGCCCGCCGAGCCCCTTGCCCACTTTGCCCGTTTTTATAGCTTTCGTATGGTCATTGACTGTTGTGCCACTCTGTGGGTGACTTGTCCATGGAGTTGCCGTAAGTCATATTTCCAGGTGTCCACACCAGTGCATCGACGCCCGCCGCGCCGCCCAGCAGCAGTCCGCTGAGCGCCGGCCCACGGCCGACGAGCCTCTGAAGGGAATGAGCCATGGCAGATTTCTCCCGCCTCCCAGGTCCCAACGCGGACCTCTGGGACTGGCAGCTCTCCGCAGCCTGCCGTGGCGTGGACAGTTCGCTCTTCTTCCACCCCGAGGGCGAACGCGGGGCCGCGCGGAGTTCACGCGAGGCCAGCGCCAAGGAGGTCTGCATGCGCTGCCCGGTGATCACCGAGTGCGCGGCGCACGCGCTGGCGGTCCGCGAGCCGTACGGCGTCTGGGGCGGGATGACCGAGGACGAGCGCGAGGAGATGCTGGGGCGTTCGCGGCACCGGCTGGTGGAGGTCCCGCTGACCCCGCCGGCGATCGCGCGGCGCTAACCCCGCCTCCACGGCGCGCCGTGAAGAAACGTTTCCTCGCGGCGTTTCGGACTGTTCAAGCCCGGTCCAGAACGCTCAGGCCCCAGAGGTCAGCGCCCGGCCGACCCCGCCAGCCGCTCCAGCATCAGCGCCACGGCCGGCACCTCGGCCAGATCCGGCAGGGTCAGCGCGACCACCTGCCGCACCGCCGGCGCCCCCGCGGCCGTCCGCACCGGCACCGTCGACACCCCGTCCGGGCGCACCGACTGCAGCGCCAGCCGGGGCAGCACCGCCACCCCCAGTCCGGCCGCCACCAGGCCGACCACCGCCGGATAGTCGTCGGTCGCGAAGTCGATCCGGGGCTCGAAGCCCGCCGCCGCGCACAGCTCCACCAGGTGCCCCCGGCACTGCGGGCAGCCCGCGATCCACTGCTCCCCCGCCAGCTCGGCCAGCTCCACCGGCCTGCCGCGCCCCGCCAGCCGGTGCGCGGCGGGCAGCAGGCCCACCAGCGGGTCGTCCAGCAGCGGGGTGACCACCAGATCGGACCAGTCGGAGCCGGCACTCAGCTGCTGCGCCTCCAGGTTGGCCTCGGCCCGCGCCTCGCGCGGCGTCCCGTGCGCGGGCGCCGGCAGCGCGGCGCCGCCGTCGGACTGCGGGTAGCGGAAGGCCAGCGCGATCTCGCACTCGCCGCCGCGCAGCATCGCCAGCGACTCCGGCGGCTCCGCCTCGACCAGCGACACGCGCACCCCCGGATGGCTGTCCCGCAGCCGGGCGACCGCGGGCGGCACCAGGGTGGAGCTCGCGGTCGGGAAGGAGACCAGTCGCACCCGGCCGGCCCGCAGCCCGGCGATCGCGGCGATCTCCTCCTCGGCGGCGGAGAGCCCGGCCAGGATCCCGGTGGCGTGCTTGAGCAGCACCCGCCCCGCCTCGCTGAGCTGCATGCCCCGGCCGCAGCGGACCACCAGCGGGGTGTCCACCGACTTCTCCAGGGCCTTCATCTGCTGGCTGATGGCGGGCTGCGTACAGCCCAGCTCGCGAGCGGCGGCGGAGAAGGAGCCGGTGCGGGCGACAGCACGCAGGACGCGCAGGTGACGGGCCTCGATCATGCCTTAGTTATAAGGCAATCTTTGCCAATGGCAAAATTCCACTGATGATTGAAGCCTCAAACGCCGGACACGCCGGAGGCCCCCGCGCGCCCCCCCGGGGCCCGCGCGGGGGCCCGGATACCCCGGCCGGGCGACGCGCGTCCCCGCCGCGCGCGCCCGGGACTCGGCGATCTGCGCGTACGCGGCCTCCCGGTCCGCCCAGTGCGAGCCCTCGACCGACTTGCCGCGCTCCAGGTCCTTGTAGACCTGGAAGAAGTGGGTGATCTCCAGCAGGTCGAACTCGCGCAGGTCGCCGATGTCCCGCAGGTCGCCGTAGCGCGGGTCGTGGGCGGGGACGCACAGCACCTTCTGGTCCGGCCCGCGTTCGTCCCGCATCACCCACATGCCGACCGCCCGGCAGGTGATCACGCACCCCGGCACGGCCGGCTCGCCGCCGAGAACCAGCGCGTCCAGCGGCTCCGCGTCGCCGCCGAGGGTGCCCTCGACGTAGCCGTAGTCCACGGGGTAGCGGGTGGCGGTGAACAGGGTGCGGTCGAGGCGGATCCGGCCCGCCGCGAAGTCCATCACGTACTTGTTCCGCGACCCCTGCGGGGTCTCGATCAACACCTCGAACTCCACCGCGGCCTCCTCCTCTGCGCCTGGGGAGATTGTCCGCCGTCCCGGCCGTCCGGGCACCCTCCGCAAACGCCCTCCGCGGCCCGGCGGGGTCCGTTAGCATCCGGATCATGGGGAGTTGGCGTGTCACCGTCCAGAACCACCACCGGCGCAGCGGCGGGCGGCCCCAGGGGCGCCCGGAGGGGCCGCTGGCCCGCCGCGGCGACCTGGCGCTGTACGGCCGGAACGGCGAGATCAGCTGTGTCGACGCCGAAGGCCTGGTCCGCTGGCGCCGCCCCTGTGCGGGGCGCCCGAACGCGGCCCACCTCTCCGGCGGCCGGGCGCTGGTCACCACCGACTCCTTCGAGTACACCGCCTGGGGACACCTCGGCCCGGCCCTGCTGCTGGACCTCGACGACGGCGCCCTGGTCGCCGAACTGCGCGGCGAGCGCGGCACGGCCCTGGGCGACGGCCGCTTCGTGCTCGGCCTGGAGGGCTACGGCACCTTCGACACCTGGGCCTACGACCGGGACGCCACCCTGGTCGACTCCTGGCGCAGCTACGGCCACTACGTGGTCGGCGACGGCCTGCGCGTCGTCGAGACCGACCGCCGCCGGCCGACCGGGAGCCGGGTGGTGCGGCTGCTGCCCGGCGGGGGCATCGAGAGCGGCCCGCTGCTCGCCGACCCGCAGGCCCCCGCGCCGGTGGTGCTGGCCGACGGCACCGTCCTGGTGCTGGACGCGGGGGTGCTGCGCGCCGTCGGGCGCGACCTCGACGCCACCGTGCTCGCCGAACTGCTCCCGCTGTCCGGCGACGACCTGCACCGGTTCACCGGCACGCTGCGCCGCACGGCCGACGGCCTGGCCGTGACGCTCGTGGAGCGCCACCCGACCCGGATGGGCGGCTACACCACCCACCGCTGGACCCTCGGGCTGGAGTCGCCGAACTAGCACGGCCAGCAGGCTTCCTGGCCCCCGGCGTTCCTCGGCGGCCACTCTCCGCGACCGCTCCCACGGAGCAGCACCGGGCGCGCGGCCGCTCCGGCGGCGGTAGGACGGACACAGACGTGCCCGGGAGGAGAGACCGTGAAGATCGTCGTCGACCTCAACCGCTGCCAGGGCTACGCGCAGTGCGCGTTCCTCGCTCCCCGAGTGTTCGAGCTGCACGGGGAGGAGGCCCTGCTCTACACCCCGCAGGCCCCCGAGGACCAGCGTGACCGCGTCCGGCGGGCCGTCGCGGCCTGCCCGGTGCAGGCCATCCTGGTCGAGGAGGAGGACCGGTCCGATGTCCGATGACCTCAAGAACGGCCGGATCGTCATCGTCGGCGCCTCGCTGGCCGGTCTGCGCGCCGCCGAGACGCTACGGGACGAGGGCTTCGCCGGGCAGCTGACCGTGGTCGGCGAGGAACGCCTCCCCCCGTACGACCGGCCGCCCCTGTCCAAGCAGGTGCTGCTCGGGCGGGTGCGCGCCGAGGAGACCGCGCTGCCCCGGCGCCGCGACGTGGGCGCGCAGTGGAAACTCGGCGTCCGCGCCACCGGTGTGGACGGGGACGGCAAGCAGGTCCTGCTCGCGAACGGCGAGCAGCTGCCCTACGACCGGCTGCTGATCGCCACCGGCACCCGGGCCAGGCCCTGGCCGAAGGCCGAGCAGGCCGCACTCGACGGGGTGTTCACCCTGCGCACCGCCGAGGACGCGGCCGGCCTGGCCGAGCGGCTGGACGCCGGCCCGAAGCGGGTGCTGGTGATCGGCGCCGGGTTCACCGGCTCCGAGATCGCCTCCGCCTGCCGGGAGCGCGGCCTGGCGGTGACCGTCGCCGAGCGTGGCCCCGCCCCGCTGGTCGGGGCCCTCGGCGGGGCCTTCGGCGCCCTCGCGGCCAAGGTCCAGCTCGCCCACGGGGTCGACCTGCGCTGCGGGGTGACCGTCTCCGCGCTGACCGGCCAAGCAGGCCGGCTCACCGGCGCCGAGCTCTCCGACGGCAGCCGGATCGAGGCGGACGTCGCCGTGGTCGCCCTGGGCGCCGTCCGCAACACCGAATGGCTGGCCGAGTCGGGTCTCGCCGCCGGTCCGCGCGGGGTGGCCTGCGACGCGGGCTGCCGCGCCTTCAACATGTACGGGATCGTCACCGACGACGTCTTCGTCGCGGGCGACGTCGCCCGCTTCCCGCACCCCCTCTTCGAGTACCAGCTGCTCTCCCTCGAACACTGGGGCAACGCGGTCGCGCAGGCCGAGGTGGCGGCGCACAACATGGTCAGCCCGGGGCCGCAACGGCGGCCGCACCTGAGCGTGCCGTCCTTCTGGTCCAGCCAGTTCGGGCTCAACATCAAGTCCGTCGGCGTGCCCACCTTCTCCGACCACGTGGTCCTCGCCCAGGGCTCGGTCGAGGAGCGACGGCTCGTCGCGGTCTACGGGTACCGGGGCCGGATCACGGCCGCCGTCAGCGTGAACCGGGCCAAGTGGCTGGAGCACTACCAGCGGCTGATCGAGGCCGCCGCGCCGTTCCCGCCCGACTGGGACGGCGTGGAGCCGCCCGCCTCCCGCATCCCGGTCCCGTCCGACGTGCCCGACCCGAAGGTGCTCTCGCACGGCCCGACCGTCGCCCTCACCGGCCACCTGCCCGACCGGCGGCTGACCCTGCGGCGCTGGGGCGGCTGAGCCCACCCGCCACCACTCGACGGGCGCACGCCCACCGGGCCCCGCCACCCGTCGAGGACCACCACCACCGCCGCCACCGCCCGTCGAGGACCACCACCGCCGCCACCCCCGAGGAGCCACCGCGCATGGCCGCCGCCGACACCCTGTTCCGCCGGATCACCGACTACGCCAACCGCGCCGACCCCTACCCCCTGTACGCCGAGCTCCGCGACCACGGTGTGGCCCGCCAGGACGACGGCAGCTACCTGGTCGGCACCTACCACGAGGTCGCCGCGCTGCTGCACGACCCGAGGATCAGCTCGGACCGCCGCAACCGCACCGTCCCGGACGAGCTGCAGGGCAGCGTCCCGGTCGCCTTCATCGGCCGGGACGACCCCGAGCACGAACGGCTGCGCAGCATCGCCATGCGGCCCTTCGGCCCGCCCCACGCGCCCGACCGGGTCGACGCCATGCACGACGAGATCGCGCGGATCACCGGGGAACTGGTCGACGGCCTCCGGGGCCGCGACCGGATCGACCTGGTCGAGGACTTCGCCTACCCGCTGCCGGTCACCGTCATCTGCCGGCTGCTCGGCGTGCCGCGCGAGGACGAGCCGCGGTTCCACGCCTGGTCCGAGACGCTGATCGCGGGCTTCGACCCCACTCCCGACAGCGATCCGTCCGAGCGCCAGCAGGCGGCCACGCAGGCCCGGATGGAGATGGGGCTGTACCTCGGCGAGCTCGCCGAGAGCCGCCGGGGCAAGCCGTCCGACGACCTGCTCTCCGCCTTCGTCAACGACCCCGGCCCGTCGGGCGGCTTCACCCAGACGGAACTGATGGCCACCGCGGTCCTGCTGCTCATCGCCGGGCACGAGACAACCGTCAACCTGATCACCAACGGCGCGCTCACCCTGCTGCGCCACCCCGAGAGCCTGGAACTGCTGCGCGACAAGCCGGAGTTGATGCCGCGCGCGGTGGAGGAGCTGCTGCGCTACGAACCCCCGGTCCAGCTGTTGCCGCAGCGCACCGCGCTCACCGACATCGAGGTCGCCGGGGTCACCGTCCCCAAGGGCGCGCCGCTGATCCTGGTGCTCGCCGCCGCCAACCGGGACCCTCTCCGGTTCCACGAGCCCGACCGCTTCGACCCGACCCGCCCGGACAACCAGCACCTCGGCTTCGGCAGCGGCGTGCACAGCTGCTTCGGCGCACCGCTCGCCAGGGTCGAGGCGCAGCTCGCGCTCACCGCGCTCATCCACCGCCTGGACGGCCCCCGGCTGCTCCAGGACCCGCCCGAGTACCGGCGCAGCCCCGTCCTGCGCGGGCCCCGGCACCTGCCGCTCGCACTCTCCGGGGTCAGGGACTGAGCAGCCCGGGCCCGGGAGGCGGCATCGGCCTCCCGGGCCCGGGCGCGTTCGGCGGCGCTACGGGGTGCTGCGCACCACCGGCAGCTCCAGGAAGGACGGGTCGGCTCCGCCGTGCCCGATCCGGTAGCTCGCCCGGCCGTCGGCCGGAAGCAGCTGGAAGGAGTCCGGGTTGGCGGCGGCGACGGTGAGCCGGATCCGCTCGCCGGCCCGGAAGAGCACCGCGACGGGTTGCAGGTCGATGGTGACCTGCCGGGCCCGGCCCTGCGGGAAGGGCGCCGCGTCGGTGGCCGCGTAGCTGCGGGGCGTGCGCAGCCGGCGCCAGTCGGGATTGTCGTCCCGGTCGGCCACAGCCCGGTCGGCGAGGGCGAGTTGACCCTCGGTCAGGTAGGTGACCCGGCCGTCGGGGGCGACGTCCTCCAGGTAGACGTGCAGGGCGCCCTGGGCGGTGCCGTCGAGGCCGGTGACGTCGAGCGTGACGCGGCCGTTGCCGGTCACCCGGGTGTCGCCGGTCAGCGGCGGGGTGGTGTAGCTGAGGAGTTTGGCGTCCACGGCGGCCCGGTCGGGGTAACTGACCTGGTTGCCGGTGAGGTTGGTGTTCCAGCGGTCCAGTGGGCCGGTGCCGGCGGTGGGGTCGAGGCGCAGCAGGTCGGCGCCGGGGCGGTCGTCCGGCTCGGGCCGCCGGCGGCTGAGCGTGGTGTCCTCGCCGAGGTAGAGCCGCTGCGGGCGGGTGCCGGGCAGCGGCCAGCGGGTGGTGGTGCGCCAGACGCCCTCGTTGAAGGTGTAGTAGTGCAGCTGCCGGGTGCCGTCGGGGCGGCCGTCGGCCCGTACGTAGCGGTCGAAGAAGTCGAACGTCCGCTGGGCGATCTGGGCGCGTTCCTGGTCGGTGAGGTGGCGGGCGGGCTGGAAGGGGTCGGCGAGGTAGCCCTGGCCGTGGCTCCACGGGCCGATCCAGGCGTCCTGGGTGTTGGACAGGCCGGTGAACTGGGAGAGCACGCCGTTGGCGGTGCCCGCGTCGAGCCAGCCGGCGTCGGTGAGCACGGGGACGCCGCCGGCCTCGACGGCGTCGGCCTTCTCGCCGACGCTGCCGACCGTCCAGCTCTTCGGGCCGTCCTGGTAGTCGCGGTAGACGCCGGCCTCGGCCATGTCGACCAGGTTGGCGTTGCCCGCGTGCTCGGCGCGCGCGGCGGCCAGCAGGGCCGGTCCGTCCGGGCCGTCGACCGGCCGGGGCACGGCGCCGGTCAGGCCGGTGGCCGCGCAGACCTGCCGGGTCTGCTCGTCGGTGTCGCAGGTGGTGCCGCCGGCCTGGTCGAGGATGCGCAGCAGCAGCGCGTACGGGGCGATCCGGGGCTCGATGAGCAGGCCGCCGGGGCGTACCAGGTCCTCGTACGGGTCGAAGTCGTAGGAGATCGGGGCGGCGGCGGTGATGTGGTGGTTGCCGAGGGCGGTGGCGAGCATCGCGGTGTCGCCGCCGTAGGAGACGCCGGTGGTGCCGACCCGGCCGTTGGACCAGGGCTGGGCGGCGATCCAGTCGCTGAGCGGGCCGCTGTCGGCGACGGTGTCGGCGCCGAGTTCGGAGCTCAGGGTGCCGAAGGAGGCGCCGGTGCCGCGCAGGTCGGCGACCACGTAGGCGTAGCCGTGGGCGTTCCAGCCGTCGGCGTCGCTGCTGCGGCCGCCGTTGCCGGGTGCGCCGGGGTAGACCCGGGCCCGCCAGTAGCGCTGGGTGACCAGGACGGTGGGCAGGTTCGCGCCGGCCGTGGTGCCCTCGGGCAGCCAGACGTCGACGGCGAGGCGGACGCCGTCGGGCATCGTGACGTAGCGCGACTGGAGGTGCGGCTCGGCGGCCGGGGCGGCCGCGGCGGGCGCCACTGCGATTCCGAGCACGGCCGCGGCCGCTACGAGCGCCGCCAGCGGGCGGCGCAGGATCCCCCCTGCCCGGCTCACCGGGAGGTCGCCTTCCAGGGGCCTTCCTCGGGCCTGGCCTCGGTGTCGGTGCCGGGCCAGGGCGGCATGGTGACGGCGGCGATCCGCAGCGGCCGGTCGGCGTCCTCGTCGGCCCGGAACTGGAACGCCGTGCCGAGCGGGATCGAGGCCGCCGTCCCGGGCACGAGCCGGACGGTCTCCTCCCGCCCGCCCTGGCGGCGCCACAGCTCCCCGGCGCCCTCGACGACCTGCCACAGCTCCTGCACGGTGGCGTGCGACACCGCGTGCGACACCTGCCCGGGGGCGAGCTCGAACACCGCGAGGCTCCCCTGTCCGTCCAGGACCAGCAGCGGGAACACCGCGGCCCCGTCCGGTGCGCGCACCACCTCGACGTCATCGACGTCCGCTGTCTGGAACGGTTGTTGCACTGGCTGACTGCTCATCCGACCCGGCCTCTCTCGCGTCACGGAGTACCTTGGTCTCGTCCCCCACCGCCGATGAGAACACGCCTCTGCGCCCGGCCGCCACCCTGAGATGTCCCGTAGTTCGACGCGCCGACCTCGCGCCGGTCTCGCGCCGGTCTCAGCCCCCGGCGGGTGTGCCGAACTCGCGCAGGGCGTCGGTGACGATCGCGTCCAGCCGGGCGTGGTGGGCGCCGCGCCAGTAGGCCTGGCCGCAGTCGACGCACTGGGCGAAGACGTCGTAGGAGCGCTCGGTGCCGTCCCGCAGCTGCTCGCGCACCGAGGTCTTGTCGGCCTCGCGCAGCGTGCCGTTGCAGGTGGTGCAGCGGCTCCACGGATCGAGCGGGGGCGCGAAGCGGGAGAGCACGTCGCGCAGCTGCTCGTTGGGGCGGTGGCTGTAGACGTAGGCGCCGGCCCACAGTTCGCGGCGGCGCAGCAGCCCCCGGTCGCGCGAGAGCAGGACGCGCTGCTCGGCGGCGGAGCGGGCGGCGAGCGCGGCGTCGCCGATGTCCGGGTTCTCGTAGGCGGCGTCGACGCCGAGCAGGCGCAGCCGGCGGGTGAGGGTGCCGAGGTGGACGTCCAGCAGGAAGCGCGGCGGGGTGGGCGAGGGCTGCGGCCGGTCCACGGCCCGGACGGTGACGTGTTCCTCGTCGAGCGGCACGTACGACCCGGGCACCGGCCGGCCGTCCACCAGCAGGGTGCCGACCTCGGTGAGCGGGACGCCCAGGGACTCGACGACGTGGCCGAGCGTCGAGGTGCCGTCGGTGCGCAGCGCCGAGCGGCCGGCCCGCCGGGGCCCGGAGACGAAGAGGTGCAGCTCGGGGGCGAAGTCGAGCCAGATCTGGGGTCGGTCCACGCGGCCAGCATGCCAGCGGGCGGCGGCCCGGGCCACCGGTTTCCGGTCAGCCGTCGGAGCATTCTCGGGCGGGCTCGCGGTGGGGGCGGCGGGCGACTGGGGCGGGGCCTGGTGGGCGGGGCGGCGAGGAGGGCGCCGGGGCGGCGGGGAAGGCCGGTGAGAAGGGCACCCGGCCGGCGCGGGCGGCCGCTACGGGACCGCGACGGCGGAGGCGACCGGCGTCGGGCGGCCCCGGTCGCGGTCCCGCTCGGCCCAGCGGACGACCGGCCCCATCGCGTACCCGGCCGCCAGGAAGAGGCCGCCCAGGACGAGCCAGCCCGCGAGCCCGCCGTCCAGCAGCAGGGTGGTCAGCAGCAGCGGCCCGAGGGTGCGGGCGACGGCCACGCCGGTGCCGAAGAAGCCCTGGTACTGGCCGATCCGCTCGGGCGGGGCGAGGTCGAAGCTGATCTGCCAGGAACCCGCCGACTGCCGCATCTCGCCGATCACCTGGAGGACGGAGGCCGCCACCAGCAGCGCGGCGACCGCCCACACCGGGACGTCCAGGGCCGACAGGCCGAACACCGCGCAGGAGGCGAGCAGCACCACCCCGGCCGAGCGGACGGCCCGCGCGGCCGAGCCCAGGCCGGTGACGCCGCGCGCCGCCCGGACCTGGAAGGCCAGCACGGCCAGGGTGTTGAGGACGAACAGGGCCGAGCCGAGCCAGCTGATCCCGGGCGCCCGGTCGGCGATCCAGAGCGGGATGACCAGGCTGAGCAGCGGCATCCGCAGCAGCAGCACGGTGTTGACCAGCGCGACGGCCGCGTACCGGCGGTCGCGCAGGACGGCCAGCCGGGGCCCGGCGGCCGACCGGGCCGGGGCGGGCGGGGCTTCGGGCAGCCGCAGCAGGATCAGCGCACCGGCCAGGAAGCCGAGCGCCGTCACCACGAAGGCGCAGAGGAACGCGGCCCGGGTGCCGACGGTGAGCGCGATGCCGCCGATGGCGGCGCCGACGGCCAGCCCCCCGTTGAGGGTCGACTGGAGGTGGGCGAGCAGCCCGGTGCGCTGGGCGGGCGGCACCAGGGTGGCGACCAGCGCCTGCCGGGCGGCGGTGAGCCCGGACTGCGTCGTGGCGTAGAGGCAGACCGCGACCAGGAACGGCCCGTAGGAGCGGATCACCAGGAAGGCGGCGACCACCACCGCCGTGGCCAGGGCGAGCGCCACGGCCGTCCGGCGCGGGCCGCGGCGGTCGGCGAGGGCGCCGAGCGGGACGCCCGCCAGCGAGCCGAGCGCCCAGGCCACGGCGAGGCCGGCGCCGAGGGCGGTCGCCGACATGCCGACGACGTGGGTGAAGTAGAGCGCGGAGCAGGTGTAGTAGGCGCCGTCACCGACGGCGCTGGCCAACTGGGCTGCAGCGAGGGCCCGTTGGGGCCCTGCGGGCGGGATGAGGGCGGGCGCCGGGGCGCTGCTGGTCGACACGGGTCTCCTGGCTGGGGGCGGCGCGCGCGCCGGGTGTTCGCAACGGTTCGCGGCCCAGCCTAGGCAGGAGGCGGACCGGCGGTAAGGTCCAGTGATCACGGAACTCCTTGGTCCACTTCCGGGCCCCACCGCACCGGCGGGCGAGCCCTGAACCCCCGTACGACGGCGGCGAATCGCTCCTCCCGCGGGCCCGGAACCGGCCCCGGCCGTACCGCCGCCGCCCCCTCCGTACCCGCTCCGAATCCGCCTCGCCCAGCGGCCTTCGGGCATCACCGACCCCGCCGAAGGGCCAAGTTTTGCCGTATTGACCGGTCAGTAACGCCCTCCTATGCTCAACGGCATTCGCGATCCGGCACCGGGCCCGGCGCCGCCGTGCCCGCCCGATCCGCCGCCGTCATCGGCTCGAAGGGCTCTTCCCATCAGCACCTCCATCGCCCGCTCGGACGACACCGGCCACCCGGGCACCGCACGGGACGACGCCGGCACCCGCCGCCGCCGGTTCCTCACCTACCTGCTGGCCGCCCCGACCCTCACCGTCGGCGCCCGGCTCGGCCTCGACGCCGCCGCGCCCGCCACCGCGCGGGCCGCCGTCCGCGCCGCCGCGGCCGCCCAGGACGCCGCCGCCCCCTCGCAGTTGATCGGCCTGCCCGGCATCCCGGACATCCTCGACCTCGGCGACGCGCTGATCGTCGCCGGACTGCCGACCTCGCACCTGCTCGTCCTGGAACTCACCGCCGCCGGGCGCGCCGTACTGCACCTGCCCCGGCTGGAGGTCGGCCAGGGCCTCACCACGGCCATCGCGATGCTCGTCGCCGAGGAACTCGACGCCCGGATCGGCGACGTGGACGTGCCGCTCTCCGACGGCCGCCCCGAACTGCTCTTCAACCAGCTGACCGGCGCCTCCAACTCGGTGCGCTCGCTGTACGACCCGGTGCGCGCCGCAGCCGCCGCCGCCCGCGCCCGGCTGGTGACCGCCGCAGCGCGGCGCTGGAACGTTCCGGCAGACACCCTGCGCACCGCCGACTCCGCCGTCCTCGCCCCCGACGGCCGCCGCGCCGGCTACGGCGACCTCGCCGCCGAGGCCGCCGCCGTCGCCCTCCCCGCCGTGTCCAGCTCCCCCAAGAGCGCCGACCAGTTGCGCCTGGTCGGCCGGCCCACCGGCCGGATCGACGCCCGCGACATCGTCACCGGCCGCGCCAAGTACGCCGGGGACCTCGCGATCCCGGGCGCCGTCCCCACCGTGGTCGCCCGCCCGACCACCATCAACGGCACGCTCAGGACCCTGGACGCCTCCGCCGCCCGCGCCATGCCCGGCGTGCTCGGCGTGGTCCGGATCCCCAGCGGCGTCGCCGTCCTCGCCGAGACCTTCGACCAGGCGCTCAAGGCCCGCGACGCGCTGCGCACCTCCTGGAACCCGGGCCCGGTCGCCAACCTGTCCACCTCCGACATCCGCGGCCAACTGCGCGCCGCCCACGCGCCGTTCCTCATCCCCCCGCTGCTCACCCAGTACGTGGACGGCGAATTCGACTTCGCCTTCGTCAACCACGCGCCGATGGAGGTGCTGACCGCCGTCGCCGACGTGCGGCCGAACCGGGCCGAGCTGTGGTTCGCCGCGCAGGCGCCGATCGTCGCCCAGCAGGCCATCGCCGCCGAACTCGGTCTCCCGCAGAACGCCGTGACCGTCCACGTGGTGCGCGGCGGCGGCTCGTTCGGCCGGCGCCTGTTCTTCGACGCCGCCCTGGAGGCCGCCCAGATCTCCAAGGCCGCGGGCCGACCGGTCAAACTCATGTGGACGCGCAACGACGACATGCGCCACGGCCGGATGCGCCCGGCCAGCCACCACCGGATCCGAGCCACCTACGCGCTCGGCCAGGTGCTCAGCTACGAGCACCGCGCCGCCACCGTCAAGACCGACTTCCGGCACGGCCTCGGCGAGATGCTCACCGCCGCCGGCTTCAACCTCTCGCTCGCCGGGCTCAGCCTCGCCCAGGTCTTCTTCCTGCTCAGCGAGAAGAACCCGTACAACGTCGGCATCCCCACCCAACTGCTCGCCGAAGTGCCGCTGGACATGCACACCGGCAGCTGGCGGTCGGTCTACTCCGGCACCGTCCGGGTCGCCGACGAGATCATGATGGACGAACTCGCCCGCCGGATGGGCCAGGACGCCGTCGCGTTCCGCCGCGCCCGACTGCGCAGCGCCGCCGGCCGGGCCGTCCTCGACACCGTCGCCAAGGCCGGCGACTGGGGCCGCCCGATGCCCCCCGGCCACGCCCAGGGCATCGGCTACCACGACGAGAACAGCGGGTGCGCCGCCTACCTCGTCGAGCTGGACGCCACCGACCCGGCCGACCCCAGGGTCACCAAGGCCGTGATCGCCGCCGACGTCGGCCGGGTCATCAACCCCCGGGGCCTGGAGGCCCAACTGACCGGCGCCCTGATCGACGGCATCTCGGTCATCCTGCAAGCCGGCAACCACATCGACAACGGGGCCGTGCGCGAGGGCAGTTACGCCGACTTCCGGTACGCCCGGCAGCGGCACACCCCGCCGGCCGTCGAGATCCACCTCATGCCGCCGAGCGGAGCCCCCGGCGGCGCCGGCGAGTTGGGCGTCCCGGCGGCCTCCGCCGCGGTCGCCAACGCCTACGCGCGCGCGACCGGCACCAGCCCGCGCTCCTTCCCGATCAACTTCTGACTCCCCCAGCCAAGGAACCCCACCACCCCATGCCCACCCACACCTTCGTCCTCAACGGGCACCCCGTCACCGTCGAGGCCCCGGACGACATGCCGCTGCTCTGGGTGCTGCGCGACAAGCTCGGCGTCACCGGCCCCAAGTACGGCTGCGGGGTGGGCGTCTGCCGCGCCTGCACCAGCCACCTGGACGGCGAGGAGTTCCAGCCCTGCACCCGCTCCGTCAAGGACTGCGAGGGCCACCGCGTCACCACCATCGAGGGCCTGGCCGACGGCGACACCCTGCACCCCGTCCAGGAGGCCTGGCTCGGCTGCGACGTCGCCCAGTGCGGCTTCTGCCAGCCCGGCCAGATCATGACCGCCGTCGCCCTGCTGCGCCGCACCCCGAACCCGACCGACGCGGACATCGACCAGATCCAGAACATCTGCCGCTGCGGCAGCTACCCTCGCATCCGCGAGGCCATCAAGCAGGCGGCGGCCCGGCAGTCCTCCGGCTGACGGCACGCCACCCCGCCCGGGGCCCGGGCGGGGTGGACGGGGTCAGCGGGTCGTCAGCACTCCCGCAGGCCGTTGTGGAAGTACCAGTTGCCGTCGGCGTACGCACCGTAGACGTAGGACGTCGGGATGAAGGTGCCGTTCGTGCCGGCCACCTGGTACCAGACGTTGCCCTGGCTGTTGATGTCCTCGCCCCGGGTCCAGCACTGGATGTAGATCTCGTCCGACGACCACGAGTACGACCCCAGGTCGCCGGCGGTCTTGGACGCCCAGGAGTACGGCTGCGAGTAGACGCCCACGCCGTGGCCGCTCGCGTGGTAGCGGAGCGCGTACCAGCCGTCGGCGAACGCGCTGCCCGCCGAGACGCCCACCGCGCCGGCGGCCACCGCCACCACGGCCGCCGCGGTCGCACCACGGCGGCCGATCTTCTTGAGGATGCCCTTGGTCATCTCAATTCCCCTTTTCGGTCGGACCGTTGCGCCGCCCCGATGGCCGCGGCGACTGGGACAGCTGACCCGACATCCCACCGTGTTCGGTACCGCCTGACGGAAACTGACAACAGCTGACACCGGCCGCCGCCCGCGCCGAACACCCCGTCCACCCAACCGGAGTCCGTCGATCACGTAACGCCGCGGTCACGCGTCACTATGATCCGTACGCGACAAGCAACACCGGTCGCCGCTGGATCTGACATCTGACAACAGGGGGACGCCATGGCGGAGCAGGAGTCGCAACCCGCGGAGAGAGACCCGGCGCCGAGCGCGGCGGAGGCCCTCGCCGCCGAGCTGCGCCGGTTGCGCCTGGAGGCGGGCCAGCCCTCGTTCCGCACGATGGCGAAGACCGCCGGCTCCATCTCCCACACCACGCTCTACGAGGCGGCCTCCGGCTCGCGCCTCCCGTCCTGGACCACGACCAGGGCCTACGTCCGGGCCTGCGGCGGCGACGAGGCCGAGTGGCACCGCCGGTGGACCGCCGCCGCCGACGAGGGGTCGGCCCCACCAGCCCTACCGGCCCCGCCTGCCCCACCGGCCCCACCGGTCGAGCCCTCGGGGCCGCCGGTCGCCGCGAACACCACGGCCGACACCACGGCCGACACCAGGGCCGACAGCACAGCTGCCTCCGCCGCCGCCGAGCCCCCGGCCGGACCGGGCCGGGGCCGCCGCCCGATCTGGACCCACGCGTTCTGCCTGCTCCTCGGCGTGGCGCTCGGCGTCGGCAGCACGCTCGCCGTGGTCGGCTTCCGCACGCCGGACGCCCCACCCCCGTCCGCGCACGGCTGCCCGTCCGGGGACACCGAGTCCGCACCCGCCGAGGCGGCCGCCCGCCCCGCGCCGGGCCCGCGGCCGGCGGCGGCGCGCACGGCCGCCGACGACAGCACACCGTCCTGGGCCTCCCGGGTCGCCTTCGACCAGCAGGCCGTCTCCAGTACCGAGGTCGTCCTTCCGGTGCTCTCCCCCGTCACCCCGGGTGACGCCCTGGTGGTCACGATGATGCTGACCAGCACCTGTCCCGGGGCGGTCACGGTCACCGACAGCCGGGGCGACCGCTTCCGGATCGTCGGGGACGTCACCGACTCGCTCCGGCACCGGGTGCTGCTCCTCGCGGCCTTCGGGGCGGCCGCGCTGACCGCGGAGGACTCGATCCGCGTCGCCCACCCGCGGGCGAGCAAGTACCACGTCGCCGTCGACGAGTTCCGCGGCGTCTCCGCCGTCCGGGCCGTCGGCCGCGCCTCCGGTGACGCCGGCGGGACGACCTTCTCCACCGCGGCCAACGCCGCCGCCTGCGCGCCGGGCGACCTCCTGGTGGGCACGGTCGGCAGCAACAGCGGCAGCGCCCCCGAATTCGGCACCAGCTGGACCAGCCTGCCCGCTCTGCGGCTCTCCTCCTACCGCCTCACGACCGCCCACCGGATCGCGACGGATCCGGACCACTGCGCCGCCACCGGACAGACCACCTCGCAGTGGGGCGCCGTCCTCGCCGTCCTGCGCTGAGCGTCCACGCCGCTCCACCACCCCTGGCCCGACCGGTCCAGACCATTTAGGCTGACCGCACCTCAACCACCCCACTGCCGAGGGATACTGGATGATCAGGCGCCGTTCACTGCTGGCACTCGCGGGCCTGGGCGGCGCCGCAGCCCTGCTGCCCGCCGGGCCCGCCCAGGCCTCTCAGACCGCCCGGCCGCGCACCATCGACCTGCCCGCCCCCACCACCGGCCGCCCGGTCGGCACGACCACCCTGCACCTGGTCGACCACGACCGCCCGGACCCGTTCGTGCCCGCCGCCGGCCCGCGCGAGCTGATGGTGCAGCTCTGGTACCCGGCCCGCGCCACCGCCGGCCGCCCCCGCGCGCCGTACACCACGCCCCGGGTCGCCGCCGCCGTCGATCAGCGGCTGCCGCTGGATCCGGGCACCATCGCGGCCGTCCGCCCCACCGCCCGCACCGACGCACCCGCGCTCCCCGGCCCGTTCCCCCTGCTGCTGCTCGGCCACGGCCGCACCGGATTGCGCAGCAACTGCACGGCGCTGGCCGAGGAGTTGGCCGCCCACGGCTACCTCGTCGCGTCGGTCGACCACACCTACGACGCCCTCGCCGTCGAGTTCCCGGACGGCCGGGTGGTGCGCACCGTGCTGGAGGACGAGCCGGCCGACTGGGAGGCCGCCGAGCGCCGCGAGATCGCCGCCCGGGTCGCCGACCTCCGCTTCGTCACCACCGAACTGACCGAGCGCCAGGACCGTTTCCGCGTCGACGGGGGCCGGATCGGCGTGCTCGGCCACTCGATGGGCGGCTCGGCGGCCGCCGAGGCGATGCGCCAGGACGAGCGGTTCCGGATCGGCCTCAACCTGGACGGCGGCCTGTTCGGCTCGCCCGTTCCGGACCTCGGCCTGGACCGGCCCTTCCTCCTGCTCACCTCGCTCGCCGACCACGAGACCTGGCAGCGCTGGCGCAGCCACCAGCACGCCTGGGGGCGGCAGTTGCACACCCTCGGCGCCGGCCACCTCAGCTTCACCGACCTGCCGCACGCCGCCCTCCCCGGCAATCTGCCGGGCCACCTCCCCGCCGACACCTACGCCGCGCTGCTCGGCACCATCGCCCCGGCCCGGGCGACCGCGCTCACCCGCGCCTACACCCGGGCGTTCGCCGACCACTTCCTCCGCGGCCGCCCCACGCCCCTCCTCGACGGCCCGTCACCGAGCTTCCCGGAGGTCGAACTCCGCTGGAGCCGCGACTGACGCCCGAGCGGGGCCACGTCCTCGGGCGTCAGGCCCGCCGGGTCGCCCGCAGCGAGTTGCCGTCCCGCCGCACCCGGAGGAAGAGCACCGCCAGCGCCACGACGGTGAGCGCCACCAGGATCCCGGTCTCGACGAGCTGGATCGGCACGAAGTGCCCGACGGGGTGGTACTCGATCCAGTTGCTCGTGGCGCCTTCGCAGCCCCTCGTCCGGTCGCCGTCCCAGCAGAACTGGTCCGAGGCCCACCGACCGTCCTGGAGCACGACCCCGCGGTCGACCAGCCACGCGTTGGTGGGCTGCCCGAAGTAGACGCCGCGCGGGACCATCTCCTTGACCGACGGGTAGAAGGAGGCGCGGCCCCACCGGAGCAGGCCGTGGACGACCGCCAGCAGCACGCCGGTGACCAGGACCGAGGCCACCGTGCGCCGCAGCAGCTGCCCGACCAGCAGGCCCAGTGCCAGCGCGAACAGCGACCAGGCGACCGGCACCACCCCGAGGACGGGGTAGGTGAGGCCCTGGAACGGCGGATCGAAGGCGAACGGGCTGTGCGCGATGTCCGCGTTCCACACCCACGTCGCCAGGACGGCGAGCACCCCGCCGGCGGCCAGCACCGCCAGCCCGGGCAGGGCGATCCGCGCGGTGAGCCAGCGCAGCGGGCTGACGGACTGGGTCCAGGCGAGGCGAACGGTTCCGCGCTCGTACTCCTGGGCGAGCATCGGGGCGCCGAGGAACATGCCGATCAGCAGGGGGACGGCGACCAGGGCCGGCTGGAGCCACGTGGTGTACAGGTAGGCGCGGCGGATGATGGGCGAGACCATGCCCTGGCAGCCGGCGTCGGACCAGCTGGCCCCGTCGGAGCACCCGGCCCGGCGCAGATCCGCCATCAGCGGCTGGACGGAGAAGTGCAGCCAGAGCAGGGTGGCCGACGCGGTGACGACCAGGGCGGCGATCGCCCACAGCGCGGTGCGGCTCTGGCGCCAGCTCAGCCAGAGCAGGCCGCCCGGGCGGGGCGCGGTCCGCGGCTCACGCGGTGGCGCCTCGGTGGTGGCGCGGTCGGCCAGGACGTTGGTACTCATGCGGCGATCCCGTTCTCGGTCGTCTGGGCCTGCGGGCCCGGTCCGGTGGCGGCCCGGGCGGTGCCGGCCGGGGTCCGGAGGTAGCCGAGCAGCAGCTCCTCCAGGCTCGGCCGGCCACTCTCCCACGGGCCGTCCACCGGGTCGCCGGTGCGGACCAGCGCGTCGATCCGGCGGCCGGTGGAGCGCTGCTCGACCAGGACGTCCTCGGGGAGCGTGCTGCCGGCCGGGCCGGTGAGCAGTTGGTGTCCGTCCAGCAGGTCCTCCACGTCGCCGCAGAGCCGGATCCGCCCGGACTGCACCAGCAGCAGGTAGTCGATGACGCCGTCCAGCTCGGGGATGATGTGCGAGGAGACCACGATGGTGGTGCCGCGCTCGGCGGCCTCGGCCATCAGGGTGCCCATCAGCTGGTGCCGGGCGAGCGGGTCGAGGTCGGACATCGGCTCGTCGAGCAGCAGCAGGTCGGGGCGCTTGCCGAGGGCGAGCGCCAGGGCGACCCGGGTGCGCTGGCCGCCGGAGAGCGAGCCGATCTTCGCCCTCATCCTCAACTCACCCTGGTCGATCACCTGTTGGGCGAGGTCCTGGTCCCAGGACGGGTTCAGTTCCCGGCCGAGCCGCAGGGTCTCGGCCACCGTGAAGCCGGGATAGAGCGGCTTGTCCTGGGCCACGTACGCGACCCGGGCGCGCAGGTCCTCGGTGGTGGCGGGCTCACCGAACACCCGCAGCTCACCCTCGGTGGGGGTGAGCAGCCGGGCGGCGATGCCCAGCAGGGTGCTCTTGCCCGCACCGTTGGGGCCGGCCACCCCGCAGATCCGCCCGGCCGGAACGGCGAACGTGCAGTCGCGCAGCGCCCAATCGCCCCGGTAGCGCTTGCCCAGGCCCTCGGCCGCGAGCGCCGCCGGGGCCCCCGGCGCCGCCGATGTCGGCGGTGTGTTCATCGGGTCGTTCACCCGGTCCCCCCACTGTCCTCTAACTCGGTGTTTCCGGGGAGACCCCGGTGTCGAATCGCTGCTCCAGGACGGAGGCCATCAGCGCGGCGATGTCCTCACGCTCCAGTCCGACCTCGCGGGCCCGGTCCACCCAGCCGACCAGGTCCGCGCGCAGCGGCCCGTCGGCGGCGGCCTCCGGCCGGGCGAGCGAGCGCCGGACGAAGGTGCCGAGCCCCGGCCGGGGCTCGACCAGGCCCTCGCGTTCCAGTTCGCGGTAGGCCTTCAGCACGGTGTTGGGGTTGATCGCGGTCAGCTCGACGACCTCCCGCGCGGTCGGCAGCTTGTCCCCGGGCTGGAGCAGCCCGAGCCGCAGGGCCTGCTTGGTCTGCTGAACGATCTGCTGGTAGGTGGAGACGCCGCTGCGCCGCTCGATGCGGTACTCGATCACACGCGATTCGACCTTTCACTAGTCCAATAGTGGAATGGTGACCCACTGCGGCGCCCGGGTCAAGCCAGGCCGGGGGGCGCCGGGCGATACGGACGATCAGGGCCGCTGCAGCAACAGGAGGGAGTCCTGGTCGGCGACCCGCCGGTAGCCGTGCTGCTCGTACTCGACCAGCATCCGGGCGGTGTCGGCGGTCGCGCACGGGGCCTGCACGCTCGGGTCCGTCCGGTCCACGACCACCCACTCGGGCCCCGGCCCGGTCGGCGCCTGGCAGACCAGGGTGACGGTGGCCCGGCCGGTCAGCTGCGCGGCGAGGCGGTTGGAGGCGGCGACGGTCGCGCCGTCGGGTATCGAGCCGAGCAGCGCCCGGGTGTACGCGAGCCGGGGCGAGGTGCGCCACGCCTCGGGCATCACCACCTCGTGCAGCGGATAGACCGGCACCGTCACGGCCGCCACCAGGGCGCTGACGGCGAGCGCGCGCCGCGCCCGGCGCGGGTCGGTGCGGGTGAGGGCGTCCACCAGGGCGGCGAGCACCAGCGGCATCAGCACCGCGCTGTAGTGGTAACTGACGCCCCAGTAGTGCGGGTTGGCCGAGAGCAGCCGCCAGCCCAGGGTGGGCACGCAGAGCAGGACCAGCGGCGAGCGCAGCCCGAGGAAGCCCGCGGTCGCGGCGAGCAGGAAGAGCAGCAGCCACTTGATCGGGGGCCAGCCGATCCGGGCCGCCAGCGACCAGGGCGAGGGCTGCCCGCCGCCGTCCAGCTGCTGCCAGTAGTCGAACCCGCCGTGCGGGTTGAACGAGGGCAGCACCACCGTCACGGTGAGCACGGTGGCCGCGACCCCGACGCCCGCGAGCACGAGCCCCGGCAGCGGGCCGCGCCGGCCCCGGCGGGCCTGCCAGGCGATCAGCAGACCGAAGGCGGCCACGGTCAGGCCGAGGTCCTCCTTGACCAGCAGCAGCGGCAGCGACCACAGCGCCGCGGCCAGGTGGCGGCGCCGGCCGAGCGCGGTGGCCGCGAAGGCCAACAGCGGTACGGCAAAGGCGATTTCGTGGAAGTCGTCACTGACGGCCCGGACGATCCCCCAGGACGCCCCGGTCACGCATCCGATCACCAGCGCGACCCGCGGCCCGCCCGCCTCGTACGCCCACCGGGTGAGCGGCACGACCGCCAGCGCCATCAGCAGCGCCTGGGCGACCAGCAGGGTGACGGCCTCCGGGAACAACCGGTAGACCGGGGCGAGCACGGCTATCAGCGGGTGGAAGTGGTCCCCGAGCAGGTGGTAACCGGGCCCCTTGAGCGGCACGATCGGCGCCTGCCCGTGCGCGTACGCGCGGATGGCCTGCTCGAAGATGCCCAGGTCGTAGGCCTTGCTCAGGCCGCGCCGGTAGCGGTTGACGGCGACGCAGGTGTAGAGCGCGGCGAACCCCGCGGCCAGGCCCCAGGCCAGGACGGCGGGTCGACGCGGCGGGTGGAACAGGCGCATCGGCAAAGTACCCTTTCACTATTCGATTAGTGGAAGGGTGGTGGAAGGGCACACCGTCGTCAACCCCGGTCCGGCCGCGCCGACCGGGCCTCTGACCTGCCCGGATGCGGTCCGCTAGGCGGGTGAGGTGGAGCCTGTGGAGCCCGTGCAGCCTGTGGAGCCCGCCGGCTCAGTGGAACTCAGGGCCGCACGGCCTCCGGGTCACGGCCGAAGAAGCCGGCGAGCCGGTCGTACGGCGGGGCGTCCTCCGGCACGGCGACCTCGGGGCCGAAGGCGTGCTGATCCTCCTCGGCGCCGCGGTACCCGGGCGTGAGGGCGCCGCGGGCCCAGGCCAGGGCGGCGAGGGCCACCTCATGGTCCAGCCCCTCGGTGGACTGGTCGGTGGCATGGGCCAAGTCCCAGTCGTGGACGGCGAATTCGGCGATCTGCTGGTCCACCGGGAAGCGGGCCGGCAGAGCACCCACGCCGGGGACCTCCAGCGTGCCGGTGAGGTCGCCCGCCGCCCGCCAGGCGTCGACCAGCTCCTCGGCGCCGGCCTCGAAGGCGTGCAGCCAGTCCTCCTCCACCCGCTCGAAGGGCTGCGACCAGTCCGGCTGCCCGCCCCCGGCCCGGACGGTGAACTGCCGCAGGTCGAACAGCAGATGGCTGACCAGGTCGCCGACGTCCCAGGAGCGGCAGGCCGTCGGGTGCCCGGCCAGCTCGACGCCGACGCCGTCGATCAGCCCGGCGGTCTGCGCGAGGGCCCGGGCGAGCAGGTCGATCGGGTCTTCCGCTGCGGTCATGGCACACCTCTCGGTCGGGAGCGCGTCGCCGGCGTGGCCGGGTCCGGTCGGGGGCACCGCTCGGACCGGGCGATCGTAAACGCGTCCGTCGACGACCGCCCGCCACGACACCGGCCCGGTGGTCGCACCACCGGGCCGGTCTCCGCACAACGACGTGCTGCGAGCCGTCAGGCTCCGAACCGTCAGGCCGCGAACCCGCCGTCCACCGCGAGCTCCGCGCCCGTGACGTACCGCCCCTCCTCGCCCGCCAGGTAGGCGACGGCGGCGGCGATGTCCGCGCCCGCGCCGAAGCGGCCGAGTGCGGTCAGGCTGCTCTGGAACTCGGCGGCCTCACCGTCCGCCGGGTTCATGTCGGTGTCGATCGGGCCGGGGTGGACCACGTTGGCGGTGATCCCGCGCGGGCCGAGCTCCCTGGCCAGCGCCTTGGTCAGGCCGATCATCGCCGCCTTGCTGAGCGAGTAGATGGTGGCGCCGGGGAAGGCGACCCGCTTGGCGATACAGCTGCCGATGGTGACGATCCGCCCGCCGTCGGCCAGGTGCGCGGAGGCGGCCTGGGCGAACAGGAACGGCGCCCGGACGTTCACCTCCAGGACCCGGTCCACGTCGTCGAGCGCCAGGTCACCGATCGGGCCGAGGACACCGACGCCCGCGTTGTTCACCAGGATGTCCAGCCGCCCGAACCGCTCCGCGACCGCCGCGACCACGGCCTGCACCGCCTGCGGGTCGGCGCTGTCCGCGCGGACCGCCCAGCCGCGGCGCCCCATCGCGGTGATCTTCGCCGCGACCTCCTCGGCCCGCTCGGCCCCGCCCTGGTAGGTCAGGGCGACGTCGGCACCGTCCTCGGCCAGCCGCAGCGCGACCGCCGCCCCGATCCCCCGGCTGCCGCCGGTCACCAGGGCCACCTTGCCGTCGAGCTTCGCCGCACCGTTCATCGTCATATCTCCAGAACTCCTCATTCGGATGTGATCCGACTCGTTCCGATCAGAACCCCCGGTTCCGATCTCGGACATGACTCGATCCTGGGCCTCGGCGCCGGAAACCTCCGGCGGTATTCAGACGTCGCGTTCAACCTTCAACTATCTCCCGAAGCGCCTGCGTGCACGCCCTCACGCCCGCTCGCACGCTCCCTCCCTCGCACCCGATCCCGGAAACGCGCCCGATCCCGGAAATACGCCCGCCCCGGAAACGCGCCGGACCGAGCGGCCGGGCCCGGGGTGGGGCGGCCGCTCGGCGCGGGTGCGAGGAGGTGTCAGACGGTCAGGGTCTGGCCCGGGAAGATGAGATCCGGGTCGCCGCCGATGGTGCGGGCGTTCTTGTCGTACAGGTTGCCGGTGTCGGTGCCGAACTTGGCCGCGATCCCGCTCAGCGTGTCACCGCTCCTGACGGTGTAGCCGCCACCGGAGGTGTTCTTCTCCGAGGACGGCGCCGACTGCGCCGGCTTGGCCGACTGCTGCGGCTTCGACGTCTCCTGCTGCTTCGGCGCCGGCTTGCTCTTCGGCGCCTGCTGGGCCTGCGGCGCCTGGGTCTTGGGCGTCTGAGCCTTGGGCGTCTGGGCCTTGGGCGCCGGCTTGGCGGCCGGCTTCGAGGGTGCGGTGTCGGTGGTGTCGACGGCGGCCGGGGCGCCGCCCTTGCTCAGGCCCGCCTTGGCCGAGCAGACCGGCCACGCGCCGGGCCCCTGCGAGGCGAGGACCTTCTCGGCGACCGTGATCTGCTGCGCCTTGCTCGCCTGGTGGGCCTGGGGGGCGTAGGCGGTGCCGCCGTACGCCCTCCAGGTGCTGGGGGTGAACTGCAGTCCGCCGGAGAAGCCGTTTCCGTTGCTGATGCTCCAGTTGCCGCCGCTCTCGCACTGGGCGACGGAGTCCCAGCTGGAGGTGGGCGCGGCGGAGGCCGAGGTGGCCGTGACGAGGCCGGCCACCGGCAGGGCCGCGACAGCGGCGCCCGCGACGACCGCCATCCGCACGCGGTTGCGCTTGGTGGCGGTGGTGTCGGTGGCAGCGGCGGTCTCGTGACGGGGAGTCATATAAGTCCTCTCGGCAAGCCCCGGGCGGGCAGGCGGAACCAGACCCATGACGGGCCGATAGTCACGCTCACCTCGCTCGACGGGCGGCCGGACACGCCTGGGACGTGCCGTGCCGCCCCGGCCACCTCCACTCGCCGACGACCTGTTCGAGCTGGTCGCGTCGGCGGGCACGGCCCTCGCGCCGGGGGTCAGGTCGGCGGGCCGTGCGTCGGGGTGAACCCGGGTGGTGCTCGTTGCACCGCCAATGAAGCTACGGGCCACCTCGGGGTGCAGCAAGCAATTCTTGGTCTCCGCAGGTCAGTTGACTGTTACCGGCGGTATTGATCAAGGTGCCGTGCCCAGTTCGACCAGGTTTGACCGCATTCTCAAGATCAACTGATCAACTTTCACGCCCCCCTTCACCTCTGTCCACCTGTGAGCCCGAGCACACCATCCACCCACCGCGACCACGAGTTGACGCACCGTCACCAGTGAAGCCGGAGTTCCCCGTTCCGACGGGCCATCAGGTGGCATCCGCCACACCCGACACGCTCCGCGACCGGTCGGACGCGCTCAGTCCCGGGCGCCGAGCTCCGCGTCCCGCGCCAACAGCGCCGCCTGCACCCGGTTCTCACAGCCCAACTTGGCCAGGATCCGGCTGACGTACGTCTTCACCGTCGCCTCGCTCATGTGGATCCGCGCCCCCGCGTCCGCGTTGGACAGACCCTCGCCGAGCAGGGCCAGCACCTCCAGCTCGCGCGGCGTCAGCACCTCCAGCCGGCGCCGGGCCTCCGCGCTGCGGGCGGCCGCCGAACCGCTGCGCCCGGAGGCCAGCGAGTCGACGATGTGCCGGGTGGCGGCCGGGGACAGGAAGGCGTACCCGCCGGCCGCCGCGCGCACCGCCTGGATCAGCTCGTGCGGCGCCGTGTCCTTGAGCAGGAATCCGGCGCCGCCCTCGGTCACGGCGCGCAGGACGTTCTCGCGCTCCCCGAAGGTGGTGAGGATCAGCGCCCGCGCGCCGGGCGCGACCCTCGGCAGCTCCCCGAGCGCCGTCAGCCCGTCCATCACCGGCATCTGGATGTCCAGCAGCACCACGTCCACCCGGTGCGCCCGGGCCAGCTCCAGCGCCTCCCGCCCGTCGGCGGCCTCGGCGACCACCTCGATATCGGCGGCAGAGCCCAGGATCATCCTGATCCCGGCGCGGATGAGCGGCTCGTCGTCGGCGACGAGGACTCGGATCACGGCTGGTCATTCCCCTCGAACGGTGCTGCGGCAGGAACACCATCCTCACATCCGGCCGAACGCCGCGTCCCACCCGGTCAGGACGGTCGGAGCAGTCAGCCCGGTCAGGGCAGTCAGAGCGGTCAGCGCGGTCAGAGCGGTCACGGCGGTCAGGACTTCGTGAGGTAGTGCTCCTTCTCCACCAGCAGCCCGTCCTTGAAGCAGAACCGCATCACGTTGTCCTGGCCCCAGGCGTCGCTGAGGTCACCGGACAGGTACCAGCGGCAGTGCGCGCCCTCCGGGGGCTTGGGCCCGCTGCCCTGGTAGTCATCGGTGAAGAAGGTGTTCCCCGGCGGCAGCCGGTGCAGCACGTCGGCCTCCGGCGTGCCGACCTCCAGCCCGTCGTACACCGACTTCGGCACCGTCGCGTCGCCGGTGCCCTGGACGAAGGCCACCACGCCCCAGATCAGCAGCCCCAGCACGGTCAGGCCGACCGCCCCCACCCCGACCGCGCAGCCGATCGCCGGACTGCGCCGCCCGTCCTCCGCCCCGACGACCGGCGGCAGGCCGTCCAGCACCCAGTCGTCGACCCCGGCAATCGCCGCGGCCCCGTCGCCCGCGCCCTCCGCCCCCTCGTACGGCAGCACGCCGGCCAGCCGGAACCCCTGATCCGGCGTCGGCCCGGCGTGCACCATGCCGCCGACCAGCCGGGCCCGCTCGCGCAGCCGGGCCTGGTGC
>NZ_JBHWIJ010000012.1:0-9060 GCF_042732255.1 Kitasatospora sp. NPDC059803
CGCGCGGGTGGCGCGTTCTCCGGGGCGCTGGGCGTAGCGGGCGCCGAGGGGCCGTCAGGTCGAGGGGTGTGCGTGGAACCCGCGTCCGCTCTTGCGGCCGAGCAGGCCCGCCTCGACCATGCGGGAGAGCAGGGGCGGCGGCGCGTAGAGCGGCTCCTTGTACTCGTCGTACATGGACTCGGCGATGGCCTGCACGGTGTCCAGGCCGATGAGGTCGGCGAGTTGGAGCGGGCCCATGGGGTGGGCGCAGCCGTGGACCATGCCGGCGTCGATGTCCTCGGGGCTGGCGTGGCCGGCCTCGGCCATCCGGACGGCGGAGAGCAGGTAGGGCACCAGCAGGGCGTTGACGACGAAGCCGGCCCGGTCGCGGGAGCGGATGACGTGCTTGCCGAGGGTGTCCCGGGTGAAGGCCTCCACCCGGTCGAGGACGGTCGGGGCGGTGTGCAGCGAGGCGACCAGTTCGACGAGCGGCATGACGGGGGCGGGGTTGAAGAAGTGCAGGCCGAGGACGTGGGAGGCGCGGTCGGTGGTGATGCCGAGGCGGGTGACCGGGATGGCGGAGGTGTTGGTGGCCAGGACGGCGTCGTCGGCGACGAGCACCTTGTCCAGGGTGCCGAGCACCTCGGTCTTGACCCGTTCGTCCTCGACGACGGCCTCGACGACGAGCTGGCGGTCGGCGAGCGCTTCCAGGTCGTCGGCGAACAGCAGGTGGGCCCAGGCGTCCGTGCGCTGCTGCTCGTTGATCCGGCCGCGGTCGACGGCGCGGTGCAGCGAACGGTCGATCCGGGCCCGGGCGGCGCGCAGGGCGCCTCGGCCGGCCTCGCAGACGACGGTGTCCAGGCCGGCGCGGGCGAAGACCTCGGCGATGCCGGAGCCCATCTGCCCGGCGCCGACGACCGCGACTCGGCGGATGTCGTTCATGGTGTTGCCTCCGTGGTCGGGCGGCTCAGGCCGCGGTGCGGATCCGCACGAGGTGGCGGGCGTAGGCCTCGGTGGTGAGGAAGGAGGGCAGTTCGGCGCCGAGGGCGGTCTCCTCCAGGATCCGTACGGCGTCGTCCACCAGCGCCGGGTCGGCGCCCTCGCCGAGCAGGGCGGCGCGCTCGCGGTCGATCAGCCGCCGTACGAGGTCGGGGGTGGCGAGCGAGCCGCCGGTCAGCCGGGAGCAGTGGTGCTGCCACTGCCAGATCTGGCAACGGGCGATCTCGGCGGTGGCGACGTCCTCCATCAGGCCGAAGACGGCGACGGCCCCGGAGCCGCCTAGCCAGGCCGTCAAGTAGCGCAGGGCGACGGCGACGTTGGAGCGCAGGCCCTGTTCGGTCGGCAGGCCGACGGACAGCCTGTGCACGCCGAGCAGGTCGGCGGCGGTGACCTCGACGTCCTCGCGGGTGCGGTCGAGCTGGTGCGGGCGGCCGTCGAGGACGGTGTCGAAGGCCGCCCGGCAGGTGGCGACGAGGCCGGGGTGGGCGACCCAGGAGCCGTCGAAGCCATCGCCGGCCTCGCGCTCCTTGTCGGCGCGGACCTTGGTCAGGGCCGCCTCGTTGGCGGCGGGGTCGCGCTGCGGGACGGCGGCGGCCATGCCGCCGATGGCGTGGGCGCCGCGGCGGTGGCAGGTGCGCACCAGCAGGTCGGTGTAGGCGCGCAGGAAGGGCTGGGTCATGGTGAGGGTGGCGCGGTCCGGCAGGACGTAGCGGGGGCCGTGCGTGGCGAAGTTCTTGATCAGGCTGAACAGGTAGTCCCAGCGCCCGGCGTTGAGGCCGGCCGCGTGCTCGCGCAGCTCGTACAGGATCTCGTCCATCTCGAACGCGGCGGTGATGGTCTCGATCAGCACGGTGGCGCGGATCGTTCCGTGCGGGATGCCCAACTCGTGCTGGGCGAAGGTGAAGACGTCGTTCCACAGCCGGGCTTCGAGGTGGTTCTCCAGCTTGGGCAGGTAGAAGTACGGGCCGCTGCCGCGCTCGATCTGCCGCCGGCCGCAGTGGAAGAGGTGGAGGCCGAAGTCGACGAGGGCGCCGATCGCCGGGCGGCCGTCGATCAGCAGGTGCTGCTCGTCGAGGTGCCAGCCGCGCGGGCGCACGACGATGGTGGCGGGCGTGTCGCCGATCCGGTACCGCTTGCCCTCCGGGGTGGTGTCGTCGATCCGGCGCTCGATGGCGTCGAGCAGGTTCAGCTGGCCGGTGAGCAGGTTGTGCCAGGTGGGGGAGGTGGCGTCCTCGAAGTCCGCCAGCCACACCTTCGCGCCGGAGTTGAGCGCGTTGACGGCCATCCGGCGCTCGGGTGGGCCGGTGATCTCCACCCGGCGGTCCGCCAGGCCGGGTCCGGCGCCGGCCACCCGCCAGGTGGTGTCCTCGCGGACGGCGCGGGTCTCGGGAAGGAAGTCCAGGGTGCCTCCGGCGGCGAGCGCTGTCGCGCGGCGGCGGCGCTCGGCGAGGAGTTCGGCGCGGCGGCCGGCGAAGGCCCCGTGCAGGCGTGCCACGAAGTCCAGGGCGTCAGGGGTGAGGATCTCGTCGAAGCGGTCCTCGTGTTCGCCGAGGACGTCGATGCGGCTGGGCTGGCTCATCCGGTTCTCCAGGTGGCGGGCGGCGGGGTGAAAGGCGGTCTCTCCTCGAAGAGGCCGCCGGGGATGGCTCAGTGGAACTGCTCGGCCTCGGTGGAGCCGGTCAGGGCGAGCGTCTCGGCGTTCGGGTTGAGCGCGGTGGAGACCAGGTCGAAGTACCCGGTGCCGACCTCGCGCTGGTGCTTCACCGCGGTGTAGCCCTGCGGCACGGCCGCGAACTCGGCCTCCTGGAGGTCGACGTAGGCCGTCATCCCGTGCTCGGCGTAGCCGCGGGCGAGCTGGAACATCGAGTGGTTCAGCGCGTGGAAGCCGGCCAGCGTGATGAACTGGAAGCGGTAGCCCATCGCGCCCAACTCCCGCTGGAACTTGGCGATCTGGTCGTCGTCCAGGGCCGCCTTCCAGTTGAAGGACGGCGAGCAGTTGTAGGCGAGCATCTTGTCCGGGTACTCGGCCTTGAGCGCCTCGGCGAACTCGCGGGCCTGGGTGAGGTCGGGGGTGCTGGTCTCCACCCAGATCAGGTCCGCGTACGGGGCGAACGCGAGGCCGCGCGAGATCACCGGGGCCATGCCCGGCTCGACCCGGTAGAAGCCCTCGGCGGTGCGCTCGCCGGTGCAGAACCGGGCGTCGCGCTCGTCGACGTCGCTGGTCAGCAGGTTGGCGGCGAGCGCGTCCGTGCGGGCCACGATCAGGGTCGGCACGTCCGCGAGGTCGGCGGCCAGGCGGGCGGAGTTGAGGGTGCGGACGTGCTGGGCGGTGGGGACGAGCACCTTGCCGCCCAGGTGGCCGCACTTCTTCTCGGAGGCGAGCTGGTCCTCGTAGTGGATGCCCGCCGCGCCGGCCGCGATCATGCCCTTGGTGAGCTCGAAGGCGTTCAGCGGACCGCCGAAGCCGGCCTCCGCGTCGGCGACGATCGGCACCAGCCAGTCCGGCCCGCCGTCCGTCCCTTCCGCCGCGTCGATCTCGTCGGCGCGCAGCAGCGCGTTGTTGATCCGACGCACCACCTGGGGAACGGAGTTGGCCGGGTAGAGGCTCTGGTCCGGGTAGGTCTGCCCGGCCTGGTTGGCGTCGGCCGCGACCTGCCACCCGGACAGGTAGATCGCCTGCAGCCCGGCCCGCACCATCTGCACGGCCTGACCGCCCGTCAGCGCGCCGAGGGCGTGCACGTAGTCCTGCTCGTGCAACTGCCGCCACAGGCGCTCGGCGCCCCGGCGGGCCAGCGTGTGCTCCTCGCGAACGGTGCCGGACAGCCGCACGACCTCGGCCGCCGAGTACGTGCGCTCGATGCCCGCCCACCGCGGGTCGGACGCCCACCGGGCGGCCAGCGCCGCCGCCTGCTGCTCCTGCTGCTGCCGGAACGACTGAGTCATGGGTCTGCTCCCCAGGGGTGCTCGTTGCGAAGGTTGTGAGGTGTCTCACCGCAAGGGCGAGTGGGCGGCCGGGCGGTGCCGGGCGGCGGCGGAACGCCGCAGGACGTGGATGCCCGGACAGCCTGCCCGGCCGCGACCGACCTGGTGTTTCGCCGCTGTCCTGCGCACCTCCCGGCCGCACCACCGACTCTGGCACCCCGCGAGGCCGCCGTCACCGATGGACCACTGCCAACTTCTGCGAACGGTCCTCGGCAAATCTGCGAAGGTTGCGACGACTCGACCCCTCGCGGTGCGGCTAGGCTTCCCGCACCGGATCGGCCGACGCCCGGTGAGGGGAGAGCGACACGATGGGAAAGGCCTTCGCCGGCGCCCGGCTGCGCCGCCTGCGCGAGGAACGCGGACTCAGCCAGGCCGCCCTCGCCCGGCTGATCGACCTCTCACCCAGCTACCTCAACCAGCTGGAGCACGACGCCCGCCCGCTCACCGTGCCCGTCCTGCTGCGCCTCACCGAGGCCTTCGGCGTCGAGGCCGGGTACTTCGCCCCGCCCGACAGCGCCCGGCTCACCGCCGAACTGCGCGACGCGCTCGGCGAGGAGCTCGCGGCCGGGCGGGTCACCGCCGGGGACCTCGACGAGGTGGCCGCCCGCCTGCCCGCCGTGGCGCGGCTGCTCATGGACCTCGGCCGCAGCCGACGGGCGGTCGCCGAACAGCTCGCCGTCCTCGCCGGGGACCGCGGCCCGGCGCCCGACACCCTCACCCCGCACGAACAGGTCCGCGAGTTCTTCTACCGCCGCCAGAACTACCTCCACGAACTCGACACCGCAGCCGAGGAGTTGGCCGCAGCCATCGGCCTGCGGCGCGGCGAGGTCAGGGCGGTGCTGGCTGGCCGGCTCGCCTCCGGCCACGGCGTACGGACCGTCGCCGGAGGCGAGCACCTGCACCGGTACGACCCGCGCAGCAGGGTCCTGAGCCTGTCGGACCGGCTGCGCCCGGGCCAGCAGGCCTTCCGGATGGCCACCCAACTCGCCTACCTGGAACACGATCCGCTGCTGTCCGAACTCGCGGCCCAGGACAGCCCGGAAGGCTCCACCGCCTGGTCGCTCACCCGGATCGGCCTGGCCAACTACTTCGCCGCCGCCCTCGTGCTGCCGTACGCCGCCTTCCACGCCGAGGCCGAATCGGCGCGCTACGACATCGAGCACCTCGCCGACCACTTCGGCGTCGGCTACGAGACGGTCTGCCACCGGCTCAGCACCCTCCAACGGCCCCGGCTGCGTGGCGTACCGTTCTCCTTCGTCCGGGTGGACCGGGCCGGCAACGTCTCCAAGCGCCAGTCCGCGACCGACTTCCACTTCTCCCGCACCGGCGGCACCTGCCCGCTGTGGAACGTCTACGAATCCTTTGCCGCCCCCGGCCGGGTCCACGTCCAGGTCGCCGCCATGCCCGACGGCCGGCGCTACCTCTGGACCGCCCGCGCCGTCACCCGCTCACCCGGCGGCTGGGGCCGCCCCGGCAAGACCTTCGCCATCGGCCTCGGCTGCGAACTCCGCCACGCCGCAAGGCTCGTGTACTCGGCGGGGCTGGACCTCGGCGACGAGACGGCCGCCACCCCGATCGGGCTCGGCTGCAAGGTGTGCGAACGCCCGGCGTGCCCCCAGCGCGCCGCACCCGCCATCGGCCGGCCGCTCGCGCTCGACGAGCACACCAGCACCTTCATCCCGTACCCCGCGCTGCCCGACCCCCGGAACTGAAGGCCGCCACCCGGCGTACCGGCACCTCCGTCCGAGCCCGGCGCCCGTCCGTCCGAGCCCGGCGCCCGTCCGTCCGAGCCCGGCGCCCGTCCGTCCGAGCCCGGCGCTCGTCCGTCGGAGCCCGACGTCCGTCCGTCCGAGCCCGACGCCCGGCGGTTCGCGCCCGGCGGGCTTCGCACGGGCACCGCCCGACCCGTTCCGGGAATCATGCAGGTGCTCGGAACTTCCCCGACGTCCGGTCCGACTTCTGTGCCGGGCGCCGTCGCCGACAGCGTCCGGCAGAGCACACCCCTTCACCCCAGGAGCGCGAGCATGTGCGGGATCACCGGCTGGGTGTCCTTCCACCAGGACATCGGCCAGTCCTTCCACCAGGACACCGGCCACGGCGCCGCCTCCGTCATCCAGGCCATGACCGACACCATGGCCCTGCGCGGACCCGACGCCGGTGGGGTCTGGCTCGGCCGCCACGCCGCGCTCGGCCACCGCCGCCTCGCCGTCATCGACATCGAGGGCGGCACCCAGCCCATGCCCGACCGCCCCGAACACCCGCAGGTGGTACTCACCTACAGCGGCGAGGTCTACAACCACCACCGGCTGAGATCCGAACTCGCCGCCAAGGGCCACCGGTTCGAGACCCGGAGCGACACCGAGGTGGTCCTGCGCGCCTACCAGGAGTGGGGAGACGCCCTGGTCGACCACCTGGAGGGCATGTACGCCTTCGCCGTCTGGGACGACCGCGAGCAGCGCCTGCTGCTGGTCCGCGACCGGCTCGGGGTCAAGCCGCTGTTCTGGGCCGAAACCGACGGCGGCCTCGTCTTCGGCTCCGAACCCAAGGCCCTGTTCGCCCACCCCGAGGTGACCCCCACCGTGGACGCCGACGGCCTGCGCGAGGCCTACAGCCTGCTGTTCAACACCGGCCCCACCGTCTGGGCCGGCGTCCGCGAGGTGCACCCCGGCAGCCTGCTCGTCCTCGACCGCGACGGCATCCGCGAACGGCGCTACTGGGAGCTGACCGCCCGCCCGCACACCGACGACCCGCAGACCACCACCGAGCTGATCGGCGGCCTGGTCGACCGCGCCGCCCGTACCCAGCTGGAGGCCGACGTCCCGCTGTGCAGCCTGCTCTCGGGCGGCCTCGACTCCACCGTCGTCACCGCCCTGATCGCCGACGAACTCCGGCTCCGCGAAGGGCCGCAGGCCACGCTGCGCTCCTACGCCGTCGACTACAGCGACCAGGCCGAACGGTTCACCGGCGACGTGCTGCGCACCGGCCACGACACCCCGTTCGCCGCCGAGGCCGGCGCGTTCATCGGCACCGAGCACTCCACCGTCGTCCTCGACCCCCGTGCCCTGCTCGACCCGGACAACCGGCGCGCCGTGGTCGTCGCCCGGGACTCGCCGATCGGCGTCGGCGACATGGACACCTCGCTCTACCTGCTGTTCGGGGAGATCCGCAAGCACTCCACCGTCGCCCTCTCCGGCGAGGCCGCCGACGAGGTCTTCGGAGGCTACCCGTGGTTCCACAACCCGAAGGCGCTCGCCGCTCGCGCCTTCCCCTGGCTCCTGGTCACCGGAGACCAGGCCGCCATGCCGCTCCACCCCGACCTCGCCGCCCAGCTGCGCATCCCCGAGTTCCGCGCCGACACCTACCGCACCGCCGTGGCCGCCGTCCCCCGCCTCGACTCCGAGAGCGCCGACGAACACCGCCTGCGCGAGATGCAGCACCTCTCGCTCACCCGCTGGCTGCGCCAACTCCTGCACCGCAAGGACCGCCTCTCCATGGCCCAGGGCCTGGAGGTGCGGGTGCCCTACTGCGACCACCGCCTCGTCGAGTACGCCTTCAACACTCCCTGGGCGATGAAGAACCACGACGGCCGGGAGAAGAGCCTGCTGCGCGACCTCGGCCGGGGCATCGCCCCCGACTCGGTGCTCTGGCGGCCGAAGAACCACTACCCGGCCACCCACCACCCCGACTACAACGCAGGCCTGCAGCGGCTGGCCCGCGAGGCGCTGGACGCACCGCACGTACGGGACATCGCCGACGAGACGGTCATCGGGGCCGCCCTCGACACCCCTGCCGAGCAGTTGCCGTGGGGCCACCGGCTCCGCCTGGAGCGGGTCGTCGACCTCGCGCTGTGGCTCGACCACCACCGCCCCGCCCTGGCCCTCTGATCTCGCCGCCTCACCGCCTCACCACCTCACCGCCTCACCGCCTCGCCCGGGTCCGGCCGTGGGCGGGTGCCGGTGGTGGCGCCGCCGCGGGGCCTCCCCGTCTCCCGGCCGGAGCCGGGCCGGGGAGGCCGGGTGGCGTCAGCGCTCGGCGGTCAGGGGCGCGTAGGCGTCGGGGCGGCGGGTGGCGTTGAAGGGGAAGAGTTCGAGCCAGTCGTGGCGCTGGTCGAGGTCGAGGTCGGCGACCAGGACGGCGGCCTCGTCGCGCGGTGCCCGGGCGAGTACGCGGCCGTACGGGTCGACGATGAACGAGCTGCCGTAGAAGGTGAGTTCGCCTTCGGTGCCGATGCGGTTGGGGACGACCATGAAGGTGGCGTTGGCGATGGCGTTGCCGGTGATGACCTGCTGCCACAGCGGCTGGGTGTCGAAGCCGGGGTGGCCCGGCTCGGAGCCGATGGCGGTCGGGTAGACGAGGACGTCGGCGCCGGCGAGGGAGTAGGCGCGGGCGAGCTCGGGGAACCACTGGTCCCAGCAGGTCGGCAGGCCGATGGCGGCGTCGCCCACCTCGGCGAGGGGGAAGGCGTCCTCGCCGGCCGGGCCCTGGCGGAACCAGGTGTCCTCGTAGTAGCCCTCGGTCACGGGGATGTGCAGCTTTCGGGTGCGCTGCACCAGGGTGCCGTCGGGGGCGACGAGGATCGCGGTGTTGTAGCCGAGGCCGTCGGGGCCGTCCGGCCCGTCGGCCTTCTCGAAGAGCGAGGCGTGCACGTGGAGGCCGTGCTCGCGGGCGGCGGCCGCGGCGAACGTGAAGGTCGGGCCGGTGCGCAGGTCCTCGGGCTCGACGGCCTGCGGGTGGTCGGCCTGGCGCAGCACGGCGAAGTACGGGGAGAGCGTGAGCTCCTGGAGGGCGACGAGGGCGGCGCCCTGTTCGGCGGCGAGCCGGATCCCCTCCAGCAGGCCGGCCCGGTGCTGCTCGGGGTCCGCGTGCCAGCGCTGCTGGACGAGGGCGACCCGCAGGGCTGCGCGCCGGGGTGCGCGGGTGCGGGCCGGGGACGCGGGCGGGTTCAGGGCGGTGATCAGGCGCATGGCGGGTCCTCGGGTCGTCTCGGGTGATGGTGTCGGGAGCAGCGGCCGAAGCCGTGGCGGGCGCGGGGCGGCCCCGGGGTGCCGTAGGGTTGGGCGGCCGGGGGGCGCCGGGGGGGGGGGGGTAGGGCAGGCGCCC
>NZ_JBHWIJ010000012.1:9070-61240 GCF_042732255.1 Kitasatospora sp. NPDC059803
GGGGTGGGTGGGGGGGGGGTGGGGGGCGCCCCGGCCCCCCCCGCCCGCCGGACGTTCGCCCCCGGCGGCCCCCAACCGTGCGGCCCACTAGCCCGCCAAGGGGGTGTGAGCAGTACCGCAGGCGCCCGGACGACGGGTGGCCTCCGGTTCTGCGTCTAGACTTCCGGGCTGTGACCAGCCGATCCGTGACCCTGTTCGACGTGGCCCGGGCGGCCGGGGTGTCCAAGAGCACCGCCTCCGACGCCCTCCTCGGATCCGGCCGGGTGGCCGAGGCGACGCGCGAACGCGTCCAGGCCGCGGCCCGAGAGCTCGGCTACCGGCCGAACTCGGCGGCGCGCAGCCTGCGCCGCTCCAGCACCGGGGCGGTGGGCCTGTACCTGCCGCGCACGGCGACCCGCCTCGACTACTACATGAAGCTGGCGTTCGGCGCCGTCGAGCGGGCCCGCGAGGACGGCCTCGACGTGGTGCTGCTGGCCCCCGGGAAGGCGGCGGAGGGCGGGCTGGCCGCCCGGGTCGACGGACTGATGGTCATCGATCCCGAAGTCGACGACCCGGCCGTGCCCGGCCTGCTGGCCGCCGGCGTACCCGTGGTCACCGGGGAGCGCTACCTCGGCGGCGGGGCCGCGCCCAGCGGGTCGGTGGTGTGCGACAACGCCACCTCGCTCGCCGCCCTGCTGGACCACCTCGCGCAGCGCGGGGCACGCCGCCCGGCGCTGCTGGCCCCCGGCCCGGGATCCGACTGGGCGGCCGCCCTGCGGGCCGCCGCCGCCGACTGGACCAGGCGCCACGGCGTCGAGGTCGCCGTGCGGACGGTCCCGTTCGCGGCCACGCCGACCGAGGCCGAGGCCGCCACCACGGACCTGCTCGCCGGCACCCCGGGCCTGGACGCCGTGGTCTGCGCCCCCGACGGCGCGGTGCCCGGCGTGCTCGCCGCCGTGGCCCGGGCAGGCCTGCGGGCCGGATCCGAGGTACTGGTGGCCGCCTGCGTCGACGGCGCCGCGGCACGCGGGTCGAGCCCGCAGGTGACGGCGGTGGACCTGCGCGCGGCGGAGTACGGCCGCGAATGCGCCGCCCTGCTCAGCGACCTGCTGTCGGGCGCGGCGGACCCGGGCGTGGTGCGCACCCACGCGTGGGAACTCCACGTCCGTTCATCCACCGCCGGGCGCGGCTGACACCGACCCCGAACGGACACCGGCCGCAGCCCCGGACGACGACCGGCCACCCGCACGGTTTCACTCCCGGGCCCACTCCCGGACCCGGACAGGGGCCGGTGCCGGGCCGCCTACCGCCCGCAGCCAACTGCGCGCCGCGCGCGCCGAAGTCAGGTGGACCAGCGTCAGCTCGGGGTGGGCCGCGAGCCGGTCCAGCGTGCGCCGGCGGTGGGCGGAGTGCCTGGCCCAGGCCCAGCGGATCGGGTGTTCCGGGTCGAGCCAGTCGCGGAAGCGCTCGCGGTTGCCGTTCCAGAGTTCGCGGCGGCTGAGCGCGCGGGCGAACGAGCGGCGCAGGACGCGGTACATGACGGTGGCCCGGGGCAGGTCGAGCCAGACGTAGGTGTCGGCCCGAGCAGTCAGCAGGTCACCGAGCAGCCGGGTGTACTGGTCCTCGACGACCCAGCGCGAGGTGCTCGCGAACGCCTCGACGTCGGAGCGGAACTCCGGGCGCGGAGTCCAGTTCGGGCCGTGGTGCAGGGCGTCCAGCTCGTACCGCGGCAGACCGAGCCGCTCGGCCAGCCGTCCGGCCATCGTCGTCTTGCCGGCCCCTGAGATCCCCGCGATCAGCACCCGTTCCACGACCGCCACCTTAGCGAGACGGTGGCCCTGGAGGACGGCCGCCCTCGTCTCCGGGCCGAGGGCGAAATACGTTCGTTCGGGTGGATTGGTGCCGATGACGACAGGTGGGGCGCGGCCCGGCCGCCATGATGCCGTCACGGAACAACCACCCGTAGGGAGTGCCTCACCATGACGACGCAAGGCCAGGCCACCACCGAGACCGGCGACGAACCACTGGACCTGGCCGACCAGGAGCTGGTCCGCGATCCGTTCACCTCCTACGCGCACATCCGCGAACGCGAGCACCTGGTGCGGGGCCGCGTACCAGGCGTCGACCCCATGTGGGTGGCCACCCGCCACGACGACATCCGCACGATCATGAGCGATCCCGACTTCACCATCGACGCCGCGACCGTCCCCGGCGCGAAGGTGGCCCACCGCACCGAACAGACCTGGCAGGCCCGCGGCATGTACGCGGGCCACGAGAAGTACCTGCGCGCCGGGATCTTCGACTCGGACGGCTCCGACCACCGCCGTCTGCGCGGCCTGGTCGCCGCCGCGTTCTCCCCGCGCCGCGTGGCCGCGCTGCGCCCCCGGATCGAAGCCATCGCCGCCGACCTGCTCGACCGCCTGCCGGACCACGCCGAGGACGGCGTCGTCGACCTGATCGAACACTTCGCCCGACCGCTGCCCATCACCGTCATCTGCGAACTCATCGCCGTCCCCGAAGCCGACCGCGACCGCTGGCGGAGCCGCAGCGCCACCCTGGCCGCCGGCACCTGCGGCGAGGAACTGGGCGACGCGCTCGCCGGCATGGTCGCCGACGCCCACCTCCTCATCGGCCTCCACACCGCCGACCCCGGCGACGACCTCATCTCCGAACTGCTCGCGCCCCACCACGACGACCGCCTGAGCACCGACGAGCTCGTCTCACTCATCACCAACCTGGTCGTCGCCGGGCACATCACCACCGTCAACCTCATCGCCAACAGCACCGAAGCGCTCCTCGCCCACCCCGACCAGCTCGCCCTGCTGCGCGCGGACCCCGCCCTCATGCCGCACGCCGTCGACGAACTCATGCGCTACTGCGGGCCCGTCGTGCGCGCGCTGCCCCGTTACGCCACCCGCGACACCACCGTCGGCGCCACCCCGGTGTGCGCCGGAGAAGCCGTCCTCCCGATCGTGTCCGCGGCCAACCGCGACCCTGCAGCCTTCGCCGACCCCGACCGCCTCGACCTCGGCCGCACCCGCCACAGCAAGGAGCCCCACCTCGGCTTCGGGCACGGCGCACACCGCTGCCTGGGCGCGCACCTCGCCCAGGAGGAGACCGCCGTCGCCCTGGCCGCCCTGTTCAGCCGGGTACCCGACCTGCAACTCGCCGTCGACCCGGAGCACCTGCAACGAGGCACCAACCCGCTCAACTGGCACCTGAAGACCCTCCCCGTACGCCTCCAACCCCCGAGCCACACGCCGCTGGTCTAGGGGATCTCTTTCGGATCGCGCCGGTCGTGCGACCTCGCTGACCGGCGACTTCTCAGCTGTCCTCCCGAACGGTGCGGTAACCCAGCGCGCGGGCCAACGCGGCGACGGTGTCGAAGTTCGCGGTGGGCGAGAGCGCGGAAACCGTCCGGCGATCGAGCGGGGCGGCTGCCAGCACGGCCGCCACCGCCTCCCGGTCGACGGACCGCTCGTGGTAGTCCTCGGCGTAGCCCACGAACGCCTCCGTACCGTCGGCGGCGGTGAGCAGGTCGAACAGCCAGTCGGCGCCGTCCGTCTCGCCGTCGGCGAACTCGACCGGCCCGCACCGCCAGTCGGCGCCGCCCGTCTCGCGCCAGGCGCACACGGTCGCGTCGAAGAAGCCTTCGAGCTGGAACTCCGGCGCCTGCGTGTAGTGCGCGAGCGAGCCGGGCAGGCCGTCGAGCAGGCCGGGCCAGTGCGCGCGGTCCTCCTCCCGCCACGGGGTGGCGTC
Source organism: Kitasatospora sp. NPDC059803 (assembly GCF_042732255.1). NCBI lineage: Bacteria > Bacillati > Actinomycetota > Actinomycetes > Kitasatosporales > Streptomycetaceae > Kitasatospora > Kitasatospora sp. NPDC059803. The sequence continues at coordinate 12,809 of NZ_JBHWIJ010000012.1, forward strand.
GCTCTCGTGGTCGAACCCGTAGAGGAACACCCCGGCCGGGTCGAAGACGATCGCGTACTGGTCACCGGAACCGTTGTCCATGCACGCCAGATCGACGCCCGGACGCCACCCGGCCACGTACGAGTGGTCGGGTGCGTAGGGGACGGAGACGATCGAGTCCAGCAGCGCCAGCGCCCGGCAGCGGGCGCGCAGCTCGTCGGGCCTGGGCAGGGCGGCCAGCAGGTGGTGAACAGTCATGGCGCACACTCAACAGCACGCCACTGACACTCCCGGTCCGAGTCGGCTACGGCTTGCGGGCCAGTGCGCAGGAGATCAGCTGTTCCCACACCGTCAGGGCGGGCCTGTCCACGCCGTTTCCGGCGGCGTCGTCGTCCGGCGCGGGGTCCGGCCGCCACAGGGAGCAGGGGACCAGGCCCGGTTCGAGGAGCTCAAGACCGTCGAACAGGCCGGTGATCTCCTCGTCGGTGCGCCACTGGCCCCGGCCGAAGCTGCTCTGCAGCTTCTGCTCCAGGAGCCGGGTCTCCTCGTTCCCGCCGGAGCGGAAGTGGGAGATGTAGACCTGACTGTCCGACGGCACCCGGTCCACCCACCAGCGCGCGAGCTCGGCGGGGCGTTCGGCATCGGTGAGGTGGTGCAGTACGGCGCTGAAGACGACGCCCACCGGCTCGTCGAAGTCGATCAACTCCTGTAGGCCGGGGTCGTGGTAGAGCTCCTCCGGCTCGCGCAGGTCCGCCCGGATCACGGCGGTGCGGTCGTCGGCGGTCAGCAGGGCCCGGCTGTGGGCGACCACGACCGGGTCGTGGTCGACGTAGACGACGCGCGCGTCCGCACGGTGCCGCTGGGCGACCTGGTGCACGTTGTCGGCGGTGGGCAGGCCGCTGCCCATGTCGACGAACTGGGAGATGCCGCCGCGGGCCATGGCCGCCACGGCGCGAACGAGGGCCCGGCGATTGGCGAAGGCCACCGCCTGCGAACCGGGCAGGTCCTTGATGAAGAAGTCGCCGATCTCGCGGTCGACGGCGTAGTTGTCCTTGCCGCCGAGCAGATAGTCGTAGACCCGGGCGATGCTCGGCTTCGACTGATCGTCCTCTGAGCTGCGATCGGTCACGGCAACAGACTCATAATCCCTTGGTCGTGGGTTCGAGTCCCAACCCGCCCCGCACTCGGTCAGCGCGGCTGTCCTTCACACAGGTCCCTGTGGCCTGTGAAACGTCCTCATTGTGCGATCGGAAATCTAGGGCACTGGGTGCGCCTGGACCGGGCTGCCCCGCCAAAGTTCACCCGGATGGGAACGCGGAAGCCGGTGGCTGGAGGACAACGCTTCTTGGTGCGGGCTCGCCACCCCGCTGTCCGCGTCGCTCCCGCAGCGCGGTGACCTGGTGACCCTCATCGCCGCGAAGAACCCGACGGCTGGCACGGTCGGCCGGACCTGGCAGGCCCTCGACCCGGGTGAGGCCGGCACCGTGGAAGTCGCGCGGATCGCCCGCCTCGACGAGGTCGCTCTGCCCTGACCGGAGCAGGTGCGGTCTCCGGTTCTGGTGGGGCCGGTTCACAGAACGGCCCCACCGGACTTTGTCGTGGTGTCGGCTACCCGAGGCTCTCTGCGACGCGGATGAGTTCCTCGTCCGAGAGTCGTGGGGGGCCGCCGGTGGTGACGGCGAAGGTGTAGGTCCCGTCAGACCATGTCAGCGACCGGGGTCCGCTATGAGAATCCGGTTGTGTGATGGTCGCGAGGTGGCCCTTGACGCTGGTGGACCGGCCGGCTGGTGGCGTGCTGTTCCGGAGAGTCTGGCTGATGATCAGGGACCCCGCTTCGGGCCCCGTTCCCAGCCGGTACCCGCTTGCCCAGGCGGGGGTGTCGGTCGGGAGCGGGGCCAGGCCGGGCAACTGGACCATCCTGCCTGCGGGGTAGGGGTAGTAGTTCTCCGGCAGGAACGCGGGCCGGAGAAGGTTGCGCTCGTCGAAGTGGATGACGGGCTTGCCTGCGGGGTCGTTCAGCGCCCTGGTCCCGAGCGGTTTGTTCAGGTGGGTTGTGATCTGTCCGATGCCACCTGGGTCGCAGGACCCCGGGGCGACAGTGTGCCGCAGGGAGACCTTTACTGTCTCGGCGGTCTCGCGGGCCACGAGCTCGGGTTGCTTCTCACAACTCCAGCCGATGCTGAGTGTCAGGGTCTGGCTGTCGGAACTGAGCAGCAGCAGCTGGCCGGTCACGGGGCCTTCGTGGACCTTGGTTTCCGGGCCCCGGTTCACCCATGCGTTGATCGCGAAGCCGCCACCGAGAATGGCTATGGCAGTCACGGCGGTCAAGCGATTCCGTCGTCCGCGCTTCGATATCTGACGGACGGTACCTTGCGTCACGAGCCCTCCCCGGCGGTCGCGGCCATGCTTGCGGCATGGCGTGCGCGAAGTCAAGCGAGATGGGAAGCGGAACTTACTGGGCAAATCGTTCAAAGATGCGCCGTTCGATTGCCAAGAAATGGCAAAGCCCTGACGGTTGTGCCCGGAAAGGTCTCGCAAGGATGCTTCTGGGGCTTTTATTTGCGGTGTGCGGGGCGTTGGCTTGGCGCTATCGTGCTGGGTGCAACATGGCCCACGAAGGCTCTGATTGAATCCAATTCGGGGGGAACCGAATGGCTCAAAAAAGGAGCTCCGGTCGGAAGTGGATAATTCTAGCCACTGCCCTACTGGCGTCGGTGTCCGCAATTGCTCCGGCTATCGCCATATCGGAGGATGGCGCCCTCACCGCACCGTCGGCTCAACCAGGCAACGCACCCAAGAAGAAGTTGCCGGCCGGTGCCACCGGTGCAGCTGCGCTGCTGGGGGCCGCCAAGCCGGAGGTCATCGAGCTCATGAAGAAACAGGAGGTCCTAGACAAGGTCGTCGACCGTATCACCGGAGGGCAAGAGGAACAGAACCGGGATCGGATCCCGGGATTTTCCGAAGTCGAGGTCGACCCAGGGGTCAACGAGGGTGACGGAAACGCCGCCGATGACACGATCGGTATCGTCCCGCGCGACAGCCAGCACTCGGGCGGATACGTCTATGGCGGCCCGTGGAACGAGAGCAGCGGTTATGCCCTTCAGGTCTCCGGTTCCGGCGGCAACAACGTAGGGGACTACGTCTGCCACTCCGCCGCCAACTCGGGGGCGCACTGCGGTCTTCGCGTTCTGCAGGTCGATCGGCAGATTCAAGGGCCTAACAAAGTCTGGCGCAAGTTCGCTGACCAGGTCGTTCAGACGGACCCGAACGACATTGCCGCCGCCAACGGAGACAGCGGCGGACCTGTCGTCACGGAACTTGGCGGAGGCAAGCTCCAGGCCCGCGGAACCATCACGTCGCTTGAGAAGGAGACCAACTGCGGCGGCCGAGCGACCTCTGACGGTGGAACTCGAACGCCGTGGTGCTTCAACGGAATGTGGTACGTCCCCATTTCCCAGACGCTCGCCGACATGGGGTGGGTCCTGAGGACAGACAACCCGTGAGAACAAACCGCTCCTGAAGCGGTACCCCGGTGCCGCGAGCTCTCCGGTGACGGGTTGCAACAGCAAGGTGCGGGGGCGAGACCAAGGTCTCGCCCCCGCACCTTGCTGCGGTGGCGGACCTGTGGCGCGGATCCCAGGTCATTCGCGGCTCCTACGCTCGTGACCATGACCTCCGCCAACCCCTTGAGCAGCGGCATGTCCGCATCCTGGCGGCTCGACCGCTCACCTAGAGATCGACGACCACGACATTGCTGGCCAGGTTCGTTCGTACGAGCTGCGGCACACCGTCGGAAGGCTCCCCGAATTCCAGCTGCTGCTGCGCCCGACCGCCAACCCGGAGTGGGAGGGCACCGCCCGCGTCTCGGTCGGCGAGGACCCGGGCCCGGTCGCCGCCGCGTTCCTGGCCGTCCTCGACCCCGCCGAGAGCGAGCGCGCGGTCCTGACCCGGCACGACCTCCTCTGACGCCGAGCCGGCTCATCGGGGTCTGGGTGCGCCGGCAGGCCGGCGCCCGGGCGGGGGCGCCGGGCGTTCGTGCGTTTGGGGGGCACAGTGCGTGGCGTGTGCTGGAAGCGCCTTGACCGTGCGTCTTACTGGGGAGCGGCTGCTGGGACCGGCGGCCTCTGGACCGCCGCCCCTTGCAGAGGAGAGCACAGTGGCGCAGAGCAAGGCAGCCCTCGATCTCATTCCTTCGTGGAGCCGCGTTCCGAGGGTTGACGTCGTCCCGGACCGGGATCCGGAGGCGGTGCGGGATCCGGAGGCGGTGGGGCTGCCGGTGGTCCAAGGGGCGGTGGCGGTGCCGGCGTGGATCGGGCTGGGCCCGGGGGCCGTGGAGGCCGCCGGCATGACGGGGGCGGCGGGCCGGGTGCTGCTGGTGCCCCGGGAGGACGGGCCGGACGTCGTGCTCTACGGGACGGGGCCGGAGGGTGCGGCAGGTCCGGATGTGCTGAGGGACGCCGGGGCGGCCGTGGCGCTCGCGGTGCCGGGTCGTTCGCGGCTGGGCGTCGTGGTGCCGTCCGGGGCGGGTGCGACGCCGGCGGAGGCGGCGCAGGCGTTGGTGGAGGGGGTGCTGCTGGCCCGTTACGGCTTCGATCCGCTCAAGCGCGAGCCGTCCGGCACGGCGCTGGAGGCCGTCACGGTCGTGGCGGGTTCGGGTTCGGGTTCGGGTTCGGGTTCGGGTTCGGACTCGGACTCGGACTCGGGCTCGGATTCGCGCGAGGCCGTCGAGCGGGGCGTCGAGCGCGGGGTGTGGCTGGCCCGCGCGACGATGCTGGCCCGGGACCTGGCCAGCGCGCCGCCCAGCCTGCTGACCGCGCCGGACCTGGCCGAGGTCGCGGTGCGGCTCGGCGCGCAGTGCGGCCTGAAGGTGGAGGTGTTCGGGCAGCGGGAGCTGGAGGAGTTGGGCTGCGGCGGCCTGCTGGGCGTGAACCGGGGCGGCGTGGACGAAGCCCGCATGATCAAGCTCACCTACCTGCCCTCCGACGCCGGTGACGGGACGCCCCGGCTGGCCCTGGTGGGCAAGGGCATCACGTACGACTCCGGCGGCATCAGCCTCAAGCCCGCCGACGCCGTGCACGCGACGATGAAGAACGACATGTCCGGTGCCGGCGCGATCCTGGCGGCCCTGTGCGTCCTGGCCGGGCTCGGCTGCCGGACGGCCGTGACGGGCTACCTGATGTGCACGGACAACATGCCCTCGGGTTCGGCGCTCAAGCTGGGCGACGTGCTGTGGATGCGCGGCGGCACGAGCGTGGAGGTGGTCAACGCCGACGCGGAGGGCCGCCTGGTCATGGCGGACGCCCTGGTCCTGGCCGGCGAGGAGCCGGGGGACGCGATCGTGGACATCGCCACCTTGACCGGCGCGTGTCTGCGGGCGCTCGGCGCCGAGACAGCGGGCGTGTTCGGCAACGCCCAGCCGCTGGTCGATCAGGTCCTGGACGCCGCCGCCCGCACCGGCGAGCCGGCCTGGCAGCTGCCGCTGTCGCGGCGCTACCGGCCGGAGCTGGACTCGGAGGTGGCGGACCTGAAGAACATGGGCGGCCCCAACGGCGGGGCGATCCATGCCGCGCTGTTCCTGGAGGAGTTCGTCGCCGGCCGCCCCTGGGCGCACATCGACATCGCCGGGCCGGCCCAGAACGACAAGCCGAGCGGCTGGCGCACCAAGGGCTGCACCGGCTTCGGCGCGCGTCTGCTCGCAGAGCTCGCGCTGGCCTTCACCCCTCCGTCGACGGCCGCGCGCACCGACTCCACCCGCTCGATCAGTGAGGAGGCCGGCCGGTGAGCGCCCTCGCCCACGCCCAGGCCGACGGCCCGCAGGACAAGAGCGCCACCGCCTCCGGGAACGGGAAGGCCGGCGGCGGATCGGGGCGCGTCCTGGACGCCATCGAGAAGATCGGGAACAAGGTCCCGCACCCGGCCATCATCTTCCTGCTGCTGTGCGTCGTGGTGATCGTGCTGTCGGCGGTCCTGTCCGCGTTCGACGTCCACGTCACCAGCGAGACGGTCAAGTCCGTTCCCTACCCGGCCACGCAGGTCCACGAGGGCGGCACCGAGTACCCGGGCACCCACCTGCCGCCGGAGTCGACGTACACCCACCGCTACGAGACCGTCGTCGAGACGACGAAGGTCGAGAGCCTGCTGTCCGGCGACGGGGTGCGGTTCCTGTTCACCTCCGCGGCGCACAACTTCAACGACTTCGGCGTCGTCGCGGTCATCCTCGTCATCATGGTCGGCGTCGGGCTTGCGGAGGAGGCCGGACTGATCGCGGCCCTGATCCGACGCCTGGTCAGGATCTCGCCACCGGAGACCCTCACCGCGATCATCGTCTTCGCCGGCATCCTGTCCAGCATCGCCTCCGACGCCGGCTACCTCGTCCTCATCCCGCTGGGGGCGGTCGCCTTCATCAGCGCCGGACGCCACCCGCTCGCCGGGATCGCCGCGGCCTTCGGCGGGGTCAGCGCGGCCTTCAGCGTCAACCTGCTCATCGCCCCGATCGACGGCATCATGACGGAGATCACCAACCAGGCGATCCGGCTCGTCAACCCCGGCCAGTCCCTCAACCTGACCGCGAACTACTACTTCGCGATCGGCTCCACCCTGTTCCTCACCATCGTCATCACCTTCGTCACCGAACGCATCATCGAACCCCGCCTGGGCCCCTGGCAGCCGCAGGACACCGCCGCCGTCGCGGACAGTGAGGAGCCCTCCGTCGACACGGCGGCGGAGGCCCGGGGGCTGCGCTACGCCGGCCTCTCGCTGATCGCGCTCGTGGTGGCCGTCACGCTGCTCGCGTTCATCCCCGGCGCGCCGCTGCGCAACCCGGAGACGGGGAGCCTGTTCGAGGACTCGCCGTTCATGGACGGCCTGATCGTCATCATCATGATCGCGTTCCTGGTGATGGGCCTGGCCTTCGGCGCGGGCGCGAAGACCCTGCGCGGCAGCGCCGCCGCGATGGACGCGATCACCAAGACCTTCGCCGGGCTCGGCGGCCTGATCTTCCTGCTGCTGATCATCGCCCAGTTCATCTCGTACTTCAATTACAGCAACATCGCCACGGTGGTCGCCGTGCAGCTCGCCGACCAGCTGGAGAGCGCGAACATCGGCGCGATCTGGCTCCTGATCGCCTTCATCCTGCTGACCTACGTCATCAACCTGATCATCCCCGGAATCATCCCCAAGTGGGCGATCTTCGCGCCGATCTTCGTGCCCCTGTTCATCCGCCTCGGCGTCGCGCCGCAGACCGTGCTGGCCGCCTACCGGGTCGGCGACTCCCCGACGAACGTCGTCACCCCGCTGATGGTCTACCTGCCGTTCATCGTCCTGCAGTGCCAGAAGTTCAGGAAGCAGGCCGGCGTCGGCACCGTCATCTCCCTGATGATCCCCTACACGGTCGTCGTGGCGGTGGCCTGGCTGCTGTTCTTCGTCGCCTGGTACGCCATCGGCATCCCGATGGGGCCGGGCGCACCCGTCAAGCTGTGAACCGGCGCCCGCCCTTCCCACCAGCAGGGTGAGACGGTGAGCGACGCCGTCCTGTGCCTGCTCGTGCTGGCCGTGGTCATCGCCCTGTTCGTGTGGAACCGGTTGCCCGTCGAGCTCGTCGCGCTCGGCTCCGCCCTTCTGCTGCCGGCCGTCGGGCTGCTGCCCGCCGACCGGGTCTTCGCCGGGTTCGGCGATCCGGTGGTCGCCCTCATCGCCGCCCTCTTCGTGGTCAGCACCGCCCTACAGGCCACGGGCGTCACGACCTGGGCAGGCCGGGCACTGGCGGCGCTCGCCGGCACCGGTGAGCGCCGCCTGCTCGTCCTCACCATGCTCGCGGCCGCCCTGCTCACGGCCCTGATCACGGTCAACGGAGCCGTCGCGGCCCTGCTGCCGATGACCGTGCTGCTCGCCGTCCGCCACCGTCTGCCCGTCTCCAGGCTCGCGATGCCGCTGGCCTTCGCCGCACACGCCGGCTCGCTGCTGCTCCTCATCGGGTCACCCATCAACGTGATCGTCTCCGAGAGCGCGGCAGCGGCCGGCGCCCGGCCCTTCGGGTTCTTCGAGTTCGCGGTGGTGGGACTCCCGGTGCTGGCCGGCACCGTCGCCATCTGCGCCTTCCTCGGGCGGGCCCTGCTGCCCGCCCGCACACCCGACGCCCTCCCGGCCGACCTGAGCCGGCACGCCCGCACCCTGATCGACCACTACGCGCTGACCCGCGACTCGGCCGCCCGGCAGGTCCCGCAGGGCTCGGACGCGATCGGCGCGTCGGTCGAGCAGCTCGCCGCCACGGCCCAGGACGGGGTGCTGGTGCTCGGAGCCATGACCGCCGACGGCCATGACCCACGGGGCACCGGGCCCCTCTCCGCCGGGGACATCGTCATCCTCCGGGGCACCCCGGCCGCCATCGACGGTTTCAGCGACCGCCACTGTCTGGAGCCCCTGCCCCCGCCGTTGGACGACCACCTCGCGAGCGTCCTCCTGGACCAGCACACGGGCCTGCTCGAACTCGTCGTCAGCCCGCGTTCCTCCTTCGCGGGCATGACCGCCTTCGCCGGTATGACCGACAGCACCGGCGACCTGGCCGTCCTCGCCGTGCACCGCCAGGACCGACCCGTAGCCCCCCAGCCCCTGACGCTCGCTCCGGGCGACCACCTGCTGCTCCGCGGCCGGTGGGACGAACTCGAGCGGGCCAGCGCCCGCCCCGGTGTGCTGGCCGTCGACCAGCCCTCCGGCATCCGCGGCCAGGCCGCCCCGCCAGGGGGCGCCGCCGTGCGGGCCCTCGCCGTGCTCGGCGGCATGATCGCTCTGCTCGCCTCCGGCGCCACACCGCCGGCCGTCGCCGCGACCCTCGCGGCGCTGCTCCTGGTCGCCCTGGGCGTGGTGCGCGTCGACCAGGCCTACGGCGGCATCTCCTGGACCACCCTGGTCATCGTCGGCGGCATGTTCCCGCTCTCCGAGGCCATGAAATCCTCCGGAGCGGCGGAGGAGGTCGCCCACCTCGTCGTCACCGCGGCCTCCGGCAACGGCCGGCTGCTGCTGCTCGCGGTGTTCGTCCTCACCGCCGTACTGGGCCAGTTCATCAGCAACATGGCGACCGCGCTGATCGTCGCCCCGATCGCCGTCAACGCCGCCCGCGACGCCGGGGTCTCCGTCCTGCCCGTCCTGATGTGCGTCGCGGTCCCCGCCGCGGCGGCCCTGCTCACGCCGGTGGCCACCGCCGCGAACCTCATGGTCATGAGCCCCGGCGGCTACCGGTTCGGTGACTACTGGCGGCTCGGCCTGCCGGTCCTGGTCTGGTACCTCGTCGTCGCCACGACCGTCGTTCCCCTGGTCTGGCCGCTGTGAACGGAGCCGGCCGCCGTGATCGGGCTTGTGGACGGTTACTCGGCCGGGGTGTCGCTCCGGTCTGCGGGCGGCCTGCGGACCAGGCCCGCGGGGTCGACGAAGCGCACCGTCGTCCGGGCCCGGAGGCCGGCGGCGCAGTCGGCCAGCAGCCTGCGGGCGATCGGGCGCACGGCGGTGACGTGGGAGAGGTCGACCGTGACCAGCGGCCGGGGCTGGTCGCGGGCCAGGCGGCGGACGCAGTGGACGATCTCCTCGGCGGCCGCGAAACCGAGGTCGCCCAGCAGCTCCAGGTGGTGCGCGCCGTGGTCGGTGCGCACCGCCTGGAGCGGTGAGCGGGCACGCTCGGTGTGCCGCAGGACGTGCAGGCCCAGTTCGGTGGACAGCTCGCGCAGGACGGCGCTCGCGCGGACGCTGTTGCCCTGAGGGTCCAGCGGGGGGCTGAACACGCCGACGCCGAACTGGCCGGGGCTCACGGCGCAGACCCCTCCGCCGACACCGCTCTTGGCCGGCAGGCCGACCCTCAGCATCCATTCGCCGCTGTGGTCGTACATGCCGCAGGTGGCCATGACCGACAGCGTGGCGCCCGCCGCGTCGGCGTCCACGACGCGGCGCCCGGTCACCGGGTTGCGCCCGCCGTTGGCCAGCGTGGCGCCCATGACGGCCAGGTCGACGGCGGTGACCTCGATCGCGCACTGGCGGAAGTACACGTCGCAGGCCTGCTGGGCCGGGCGCTCCAGCACGCCCTGGGAGAGCGTGAGGTAGGCCAGCGCCCGGTTGCGGTCCCCGGTGGCGGCCTCGGACCGGTAGACGTCCTCGTCGACCGTCAGCCGGCGGCCGGCGAAGCCCGACAGGGTGTCGCGGATCCGTTCGAACGCGGCCTCGCCGTCGCCGCCGATCAGCGCGGTCGTCACGATCGCCCCGGCGTTGATCAGCGGGTTCGCCGGGCGCCCGGTGCCCGCCTCCAGGCTGATCGCGTTGAACGGCTCCCCGCTCGGCTCGAACCCGACCCTCCTGGCCACCTCCGCCAGGCCCAGCTCCGACAGCGCCAGCGAGTACACGAACGGCTTCGAGACCGACTGGATCGTGAAGGCAGCCGACGCGTCACCGGCCTGGTAGGCGTGGCCCTGGACGCTGACCATGGCGAGGCCGAAGGCGTGCGGGTCGGCGCGGGCGAGTTCGGGGATGTAGCGGGCGACGTCACCGGCGGTGTCGGCGCGGTGCCGTTCGACGAGTTCGGCGAGCACCGCCGTCACGGGTTCCATCACCGCACCACGGCGGCGCGGCGCGCGGGCCCGGTCGGGCCCTGCCCCCGTGCGGGGGCCGCCCGGCGGAGGGGATTCACGAGGTGAGGAAGCGTTGCTTGGCCGCCGTGAACTCGTCGTCGGTCAGCATGCCGCTCTGCCGCAGTTCGACGAGGCGTTCGAGCTGGGCGAGCGTCTGGTCGTTCGGCGCGGCGGCCGGTGCGGCCGGTGCGGGCTGAGGCGCGGGCGCTGGCGGAGGCTCCGGCGCGGTGGCCTGCTGGTGCCGGGCGGCGACCCTGCTCGACACGGACGTGGCGGTCCCGGCGATGACGGCGGTGCGGGCGGCGGTGCCGATGAGCCCCGGGCGCCCGCCGCGCGACAGACGGCGGCCGATCATGACAGCCTCCTTCTCGGAGTCCGGCTCCCCTTCGAGAGTCCGATCCTTCAGAGTCCGATCGCGGCGAGATCGGCCGCCACCACGGTGTGCGGCACGTGCTCGCGCGTGACGAGGATCCCGTCCGCGTCGTCGAGTGCCCGTAGCAGCGGCGCGGCCCAGCGGTGCTCCCAGACGATGATCGCCGCCGAGCACCCCGCCGGGATCTCGTCACAGATGCTGGCCAGGTCCTCGTCGCTCAGCAGGCCCATGATCTCGCCGTCCAGCTCGGCGAACACGGCCGCTTCGTCGCTGTCCAGGGCATCGAGTTCGAGGACGCGGACCGCGCCCTGCTCGTCCCTCTTGATGAAGGTGAGGTCGAGGATGCGGATGATCCCCTCGGAGGTCAGGCGCTTGAGCTCCGGCAGGATCGCCCCCCGGAACCGGTTGCCCGGGAAGGCCATGACGGCGTACTCGACCGGCCCGACGTCCATGGCGTCACGCCCCTTCCGCATCGCGTCCCCGCCCCTGCCTTCATCCTCCGTCGAGCCCGGCGCCGCCGCGACCGCGCGGACGGCTCACCCGTACTGATGACGTACTGAGGGCGCGCTGTTGACGAGTGGAACCGGATCGCCGGGGGTTGCACCACCGCCCCCGGCGATCCGCCGCACCGCCGGGACCTGCGGAAAGCCGCCGCGGACGGGTGAGCGCGGGCGGCCCGCCGAGGCGTGTGCGAGGAGCGGAAACACGCGCCCGGCCGCGACGGGGAGCGGTACCGTCGGGCGGGTGACCCGACCGGCCGAAGAACCCTGCGACCGGACCTGCCGCGCACCCGCCGCGGCCGTGTGAGGAGGAGTCCTGTGTCATCGCCTTGTGACCCCCGATACGCCGCCGTCGGCGATGTGAGCACCGCGCTCATGATGATCGACTCCCGGCTCAAGGCCGTCTACGACGGTAAGACCGGGACGGACCCCGAACAGCAGCGGCTGGTCGACGAGTTCGCCGCATCCGTGGGCCCCGACGAGTTCAACGCGCTGCTGGACGGCGCGTGCACGCTCATCTACCTCTTCATGAACTGGCTGCGGTCGGCCTGCGAGGAGCACGACAAGGACGTCATCGAGCACGTGGTGCCCACCCTCGTGGCCACGATGCGCATGATGCCCAGGACCTTCCGCCCCGAGGTCATCCCCACCATGGCCGGCCTGGTGATCGCCGCGGGCAGCGGTCTGAGCCCCAACCTGTGGCGCGCGCAGTACGGACCATGGACCGGCGCCGAGATGAACCCCCTGGAAGCCACGGCCACCCTGCTCGCGGAGCACGTCAACCGGGTCTCCGGCGACGACCACGACTTCGCGACCCGCCTGATCACCGACGCCCTGTCCAAGCTGGACCAGGGCTGAGGCGCGGCGCACTGCGCCACGGTGGGCCCTCCCCCCGGGGGTCGCGGGCCGGTCAGCCGGTGATCGCGGAGAGCCGCCGTCGCGGTGTCACGACTGCTCGCCCGCCCGCAGTTCGGTGGCGATCTGGCGCCGGCCGGTGACCAGCGTCTCCAGCACCACCCCGAGGCCGACCAGCAGGGCCAGGCCCGCGGTGGGCAGCAGCACCGGCATCAGCGCGGGGGTGACGAGCTCCCCGACCCTGGCGCCGACCAGGGTCGAGATGTCGAACGCGCCGCCCAGCAGGGCGACCGCCGCCACCGCGACCAGCCCGCCGCCGACGGCGGCCGCCAGGGTCTGCGGCAGCGCCTCGGCGACGATCAGGGCCAGCCCCTGGCGGGGCCGCAGGCCCATGGTGCGCAGCCGGGCGAGCACGGCCGTGCGGTCGGGCGCGGCCCGGAACAGCGTCAGCAGCACGGCGAGCAGGGCGAACCCGGCGCCGGCGGCACCCGAGTACCAGAACAGCCGCCCGGCGGCGTGCTGCAGCGGGTCGCCGCCGAGCTCGGCGACGGTCTCCCGGCTGCTGTGCACCGTGTATCCCGCGGGCAGGCCGTGGACGGCCTTGCCGACGGCCGCGGCGTCGTCCGCGATCATCTTGGCCAGGCCGGTCGGCTGGACCCCGCCGTTGTCCCGTAGTGCCGTCCTGACCGCTTCGGGGTCGACCTCGCCGACGGCGAACCACTTGTTCACCCGCTTGGCGTCCGGCAGTCGCTCCCAGGCGGGGCCGGCGGGAACGACGACGAACGGCCTGCCCGGGTCGGGCAGGGCGGGGGTGGCGCCGACGGTCCCGGCGACGGAGAGGCGCAGGTCGTTGCCGTTGGGCGTGCGCACCTGGGACGACCCTGCGGCCAGGCGCTCGGCCAGGTCGCGGCTGACCAGCGCGGGCACCGGGGTGTCCCGGCCGCCGGCCGCCCCGGCCAGCTTCGCCGGGTCGAACCCGCCGGCTCCGAGGGTCCGGGCGATTTCGGCGTACGCCGCCGGATCGGTCACCATCACCAGGTAGGCCTCGGTGTAGTGCTGGTCGGCGCCGGCGATGCGGGCTTTGGGCTCGACCCAGGCCGCGGTCGAGGCCCGTACGCCGGGCAGGGCGTCGGCGGCCTTGGTGAACGACTCGGACAGGGTGGCGTAGCCGGGGAGGGAGACGCCGATGTCCCCGCCCGTGGAGATGCGCGCGGCGCGGGTCCGGGCGTGATCGACGGTGTCGAGCACGGTGGCGCCGAAGCCGGTCGTGGTGACGGCGATCACCAGGGCGAGCAGCGGCAGTGCGGAGGGCCGGCGGCGGCCCGAGCTGTCGCGGGCGGCGCGGGCCAGGCCGAGGAAGCCGATCAGGCCGCGGCCCCGGCCGACGAGGGCGGCCAGCCAGCCGACCACCATCGGCTCGATGCGGGCCAGCAGCAGGCCGCCGGTGACGGCGAGCAGGAGCGGGGCGGCCACCAGCAGCGGATCCAGCCCGGAGCCGGTACCGACGCCCCGGCGCCGGACCTCCGCCACGGCCGCGGCGGTGACCGCGAGGACGGCGAGTTCGCCGACCAGTCGGCGTCGGCCGCCGGCCGGCCGCCTGCGTGCCCACAGCAGGGCCGCGCGGGCCGGGAAGGCCAGCAGCGCGATCAGGGCCGCGGCCAGGGCCGCCAGCACCGAGCGGTCCCACCGGGGGGTGGGCAGCAGCACCAGGGCGAGGGCCGTTCCGAGCACGGCGGCCGGCAGAACGGTGACGGCACCCTCGCCGATCAGCCGTCGCAGCACCCCGGCACGGGAGCCGCCGCGGGCCTGGAGCAGCCTGATCTCGGCGGCGCGCCGGTCGGTGGTGAGGGCGGCGGCCAGGAACAGCACCACGGTGGCGACGCCCGCCACGGCGACCGGGCCGATCGTGCTGAGCGGTAGCGAGGCCTGGTAGCGGTCGTTCGCCCGGGTGAGGATCTCGGGAAGGCCCGAGGAGGTGTGCAGGTCGGTACGCCGGGTCGCGTCGGCCAGGGCGGTGGAGTCGCGCCCGGTCAGGAAGGAGCTGAGGATGCCGCGGGTGCGGTCGAGCTGGTCGGCGTGCAGCGAGGCGGCGTCGACGGGCAGCCGCCAGAAGTTCTCGGCGTTCGAACCCCAGCGGGCCAGCGCGGGCAGGCTGTCGCCGTCGACGAATCCGCTGGTCATCCAGTGTTCCTGCTGGGGGTCGGTCCTCAGGCAGGCGCGGGCCGGGCAGCCGAGCTCGTCCCAGAACGGGTCCTGGGGGTCGTTGATCTGGTACAGGCCGACCACCGCGGTGGTCCGCTTGGCGCCCGAACCCTCGGTGCCGTTGTCGATGACGTCACCGAGCTTGATGTGGATGCTCTCGGCGGCCTTCTTGCTGATCACGATCGGCAGCGGACCGCCGGCGGCGGCGGCGGGGGTCGGCCAGGTGCCGTCGGTGAGGGTGGCCCGGGCGGCCAGGTCGTGCAGGTAGAGCAGGCCGAGGACCGGGTCGGTCCTCCTTTCCGCGAACCGGTCGTACTCCGGATTGCCCATGCCGCGGTCGCCCAGGGCGCGGGCGCCGTAGGCCTGGCCCGACTGGGTCAGCGTCAGCTGCCGACCGACCATCTCGGTGAGCTGCTGCTGCACCCGGTCGAGTGCGGCGGCCTTGTCGTCGTCCCGCGTCTTGGACGTGGTCTGCAGGCTGGTCTGGTTGAGGCCCTTCTGACTGACGAAGTCCTGGAGCGCGGTGTCCGCGCCCCGGTCCGCGATGCGGGGGAAGGCCGCCGCCAGGAAGACGGCGACGAATGCCAGGGCCGCCATGAGCAGCGCGGCCAGCGGGTTCGCCCGCAGCCTGGTGCGGACCCAGCGCGCGGGGCGGTGGGGTGTCCCGGGAGCGGTTCCGGGCGCGGGCGAAGGGGTGGGCACGGTGGTGCCGGCCCGGGGGGTCACATCTCCTCCACGTGGCGCAGCCGGGTGGCCACGTCTCGACGGCGGCGTCCGGTGGGGAAGGCCGACAGCAGCGGGGCGGCAGCCGCCAGCGGCCGTCGCCCGCGCGGTCGGCGCCCGTACGGTCGGCGCACGACGAAGCCGAGCATCAGGTTCTCCCCCCGGTCGCGTCCCGGCCCCACCCATTGCTCCGATCCAGGCACATATCGGCCATGGACGGACACCTCGCGGGCATGCCGGTGCAGTGATCACCGACATTCGGTCGCCGGATAGCGGACGATGCTGTCAGATTCGCTCCGGGAACGGAAGGGATTTGCGCGAATCAAGTAAGCAAGGAACAAATGCCATGCACACTTCACAATTCCGGTATCGCCGCACCCCTTTGACCAGGGGAAATTCCTTTCCCGAATTTTCCGCTCGGAATTGTGAACCGGCAAGCCGCTGCATCCGTTGGCCCGGGCCGCCACCGGCCCGGTGGTGGCCGTGGCCGAACCCGTTCCGGAGGAGATTCGATAACGATGTTCTGCCGCATTGTCCGAGAAATCCGGAATTTCAGCCGGAAAGCGCGGTCATTCGAGATCACCGGCCACCACCGGCGGGCGGGGCCTATAAGACGAGGGGGTCCGGATCCTTGGCCGCCGGATGCTCCTCCGGGGCCGTGGTGCTCAGCGCGCGGGCCTCGCGGTCGAGGGCCAGGTGGAGGCCGACGGCCAGCATGGGGATCGCGGCCAGCACGAACGCCCACTGTATGTCCCAGCCGACCAGCAGGCCCATGGCCGCGATGGAGAGCGGTTCCAGCGTGGCCCGGGGCAGTTCCATCACGCTGCTGACCCGGCCCAGCACGTCCGTCGGGGTCCTGGTCTGGATGAACGTCGGCAGCGCGACGTCGCTGGAGTACGCGACGCCGATCCCCAGCAGGGTGAGCACCACCGCCGCGCTCCACACGCTGGGAAGGAAGCCCAGCAGCACGAAGGCGGTCCCCTCGCAGAGCGTCATCCCGATGATGAGCAGTCCCCAGCGGCGCGGCAGCCCGGTGAAGACCGCGCCGATGGTGCCGATCAGCTGCCCCAGCCCCCAGGCGGACAGCAGGACGCCCAGCGCGAGTGAGCCCTGGGGGAAGGTCTTGGCCAGCGCGGGCAGCCCCACGCTGAAGAGGCCGCTGTAGCTGAGGGCCGCCGCGCCGATGAGCAGGAGGACGGTGCGGATCTCCCGGCTGCGTCCGGCGTAGCGGAGCCCTTCGACGATCTCCCGGCGGATCGCCGTGAACGACTTGGCGCCCTCGTCGGCCTCGCCCGCCTGGTCGGAGGACTGGTCGGAAGTCTGGTCGCCCGCCTGGTCGGCCGGTTGTCTGCGGGGTGCGCCGAAGACCGTCAGGGCGGCGAAGAAGAAGGTGAAGGCGTTGAGCAGGATGGTGGTCGACGTCCCCACCGCGGCCACGAGGGCGCCGCCCAGGATCGGCCCCAGCAGTCGGGCCCCCTGCTCTCCGAAGCCGACGAGCGCGTTGCCCCGGGCGAGGTGCTCGGGCGGCAGGAGGGAGGGGATGATGCTGCCGGCGGCCGGCCAGAAGAACGCTTCGGCGACGCCGGTGAGCGCGCCGAGGGCGTAGAGGTGCCACGTGCTCACGTGGTCGGTCAGGGCGATCAGCCCCAGCGTGGCGACGGCGAGCCCCCTGAGCGTGTGGGAGCAGAACATGACGGCGCGCGGGGAGAGCCGGTCGGTCACCGCGCCGCCCACCAGCATCAGCACGCCCCGGGGGACGGCCTGGACGAGCAGGATCGTGGCCAGCGTGGTCGTCGATCCGGTCTCGTTCAGGATCAGCCAGATGAAGGCGACCTCGAAGCTGTAGTCCCCCACCAGGGAGACGGTCTCGCCCAGCCACACCCGCCGGAAGGGCCGGTGTTTCAGTGGCTGTCGCACCTTGTCGAGCATCGACTACCTCTCTGCTGTTCCACTTTTCCACGATGAAGGACTGCGGGACACTGCGGGGCACGCGCTCTTCGACGCTCTCGGCGGGGCGTGCGCGGCCGGCCTGTGGTGGGGAACGTTCTCTTCACTGGGGTGCGAACTCCAGGTGGAATCTGTCATGGACGGATGTGATGAGCCGGAGCAGCTCGTCATGGGTGGCGACGGTGCCCCGGACGAACGCCAGGCGCTGTGCGGGGTGGCGCCAGTCGACGGGCTGCCCCGGGGCCGTCGCCACGTCGACCTCGCCGACGCCGGGGAGGGCCCGTACGGCGTCGGCGCCGTCGATCGCCCGGACGGTGCCGACCGTGCGCGGTGGCACGATGAAGTACTCGAAGGTCACCGCCGCCGGCCGGGGGGCCGTGACGGGCTCGACGGTGCGTTCCAGGGCCAACTCGAAGGCGAGGGCGAGCAGATCGATGCCCAGCGCCCGGTCCAGCAGGCCCACGGCGCGCCCGCCGACGCGGCCGTTGACCTCGATGACGCGGGGGCCGTCCGGGGTGAGCTTCACCTCCGTGTGGGTCACCCCGGTCGTCACGCCGAGGGCCCGGACCGCGGCCGCGGCGAGTTCGGCGGCGTCCTTCTCCACGGCGGGCGTGAGGGTGGCGGGCAGGAACAGCCCGGTCTCCCGCAGCGGGTCCGCCAGGGCGAACTTGCCGGTGACGCAGAGGGTCGTGACCTCCGCGTGCTGCACGACGGCCTCGACGGAGACGTAGTCCCCCCAGTCCGGTCCGGCCACCGTCGGGTCGCCGGGCAGGTACTTCTCCACGACGAAGTCACGCGGGGCGCCGTGCGGGCCCGCCGGCTCGTCACGCCCGGGGGCGAGGCCGACGTCGGCCAGGGCGCGCCGCTGCTGCTCGCGGTCCGCCAGCCGTACGGTGTCCTGGCTGCCCGCCCCGGTACGGGGTTTGAGCACCACGGGGTAGCCCAGGCGGGCCACGGCGGCGTCGACCTCGGCGGCGGACCGCACCACGACGCTCGGGGTGTGGTCGACCCCCGCCGCCGCGAACGCCGCGCGCTGGTCGGCCTTGTCGGTGAGCAGCCGGACGGTGCCGGGCCGGTGGTAGGGCAGGCCGAGGGCCTCGGCGAGCCGCGCGGTGCCGGCGAGGCAGTACTCGCTGAAGGTGACGATGCCCACCGGACCGTGCCCGCGCAGCAGTTCGGCGGCGGCGGGGGTGTCGTGCCCGCTGATCTCGCAGACCCGGGCCCGCCGGCGCATCCCCGCGAGCAGCGGCGCCACGCCCGGTACCGCCGGGTCGCAGACGAAGACCACGTCGCACAGGCCGCGGGCGGCGCCGAGGATCTCGGCCGGCCCCGCCGACCCCCTGCCGTAGACGACGGCGACCGTGGGAAGCGTGTCGGTCACGGGGACCCCGGGGAGCCGGCCGGGCCCGCGGGGACCGGTGCGGCGGGGGCCGCCTGGCGCCGGGCGGACTTCGGGGTCATGTCGTCCCACTCCTCCTCGATCCTGCGCAGGCAGTCCTCGCGGGACGCCGGCTCCCCCACCGTCCGCCACCCCTGGGGGACGTCGTGGTAGGTGGGCCAGATCGAGTACTGCTCCTCGTGGTTGACGACGACGTGGTACTGGTCCTCGGTCACGGCGCGTCGTTCTCCTTTGCCTTCGGGGCGAGCTCGGGCAGGCCGTGACGTTCCACAGCGGTCACGTACAACTCGCGCAGGAGCGGGTCGCGTACGCGGCCCCGTTCGTAGTGGGCGCGGAAGTTCTGATCGTAAATCTTGAACCAGGCGCGGTGCTTGTACAAGAAGAGCACATCGTGGGGCGCCATCCGGCGGATCGCGAACAGGCCGACGGGGGCCACGGAGACGGGGAAGAGCGGGTTGCGCACGGCCCGTTCGTCGCAGTGCGGATGGAACTGACCCACCATCAGCCCGTGGGCGACCGCGCTGTTCTTCAGGCCCTCGTACGCCTCGTCGAGGACCTGCCAGCCCTCCGGCCCGGTGGCCGGCAGCACCACGATGCGGCAGTCGAGGGAGGCTCCGGTGTGGGTGCGGCTGCGCTCGGTGCCGAGGGCGAACGTGGACATCTCCGCCTCCAGGGCCTCGCGCAGCTGCCGCTCGTCCTCCCCGGTGATGTCGTAGCGGAAGCTGAACTGGGCGTCCTTGCCGCTGAGGGCGGGCGGGATGAAGGGGCAGACCGGCCCGGTGCGGCCGATCTCGTCGTGGGGCCGACTGATGTACTGGCGCAGCCAGGTGTGGACCTGGGCGAAGTCCCGGGCGTGCCGGGCGGGTGACTGGGGTTCGATCACCCGGATCCACAGGCCGTCCATTCTGGCCAGATCATTGTCCTGATCCTGCATCACCTGCGTCATGCGACGGCCTCCTGGGCTCGGTCGCCGTGGGGTGCCGGGGTGGCGCTCGGGGCGGTCAGCCGGCACAGATCGGCGTACGTGGGAGCGGCGTAGAGCTGGGCGAAGTCGAGGGTCGGTCCGAGCTGGGTGCGCACCTGCTCGACCAGGCGCATCAGCCCCAGGGAGGTGCCGCCGTCGGCGAAGAAGTCGGAGTCGGGCAGCGGGCGGTGCCCCGTCTGGGACTCCCAGGCCGCGGCGAGTGCGGGGTGGCCCGGGGCGGCGGTGCCGGGCGCGTCGTGCGTCCGGGCGTCCGCGTCGTCCGCGAGACGGGCGAGGGCGGCGCGGTCCACCTTTCCGGTGGGCCCCAGCGGAAGGGCGTCGACCGCGATGATCCGCTCGGCCACCAGATGGCGCGGGGCCCGCTGCCACGCGCCCCGGCGCACCGCGTCGGTGTCGACGGACGCCGGGGTGAGGAAGGCGGTCAGGACGGCGCCGTCGGGCCCGGTGCCGGCGATGACCACGGCGTCGTCGACGGCGGGGTCGGCGGCGAGGACCGCCGCCGCCTCCGCCGGATCGGTGCGGAAGCCCCTGACCTTCACCTCGTCGTCGGCGCGCCCGAGGAAGTCCAGGGCGCCGTCGGGGAGGTGGCGTACGCGGTCACCGGTGCGGTACATGCGGGCACCGGGCCGGGCGGAGAAGGGGTCGGGCACGAACCGCGCGGCGGTCGCGGCGGGGTCGTGCAGGTAGCCGCGGGCGAGCCGGGGGCCGCCGAGGTAGAGCTCGCCCTCCGCGCCCGGGGCGACGGGCCGCAGCCGTTCGTCGAGGACGTGGCACGTCGTTCCCGCGATGGCGGCGCCGATGGGGAACGCGGCGGACTGCTCGCGGTCCCACGCGGCGGCGTCCCCCAGGGTGCTGAAGGTGGTGTTCTCGGTCGGGCCGTAGCCGTTGACCAGCCGGGTGGCGGGGTGGGCGGCGGTGAAGGAGCACGCGGTGCCGGCCGGGACGGTGTCACCGCCGGTGACGAGGGTGCGCAGGGTGCCCAGCGCCGGGCCGTGGTGGGTGGCCATGAGGCGAAAGAGCGGGGCCGTCAGCCAGGCCGTGGTGATCTGCGGCCGGGCCAGCAGGGCGGCCAGTTCGTGGAGCGCGAGGGGGTGGCGGTCCGCGGCCGTGATCCGGGCCCCGGCCAGCAGCGGGGACCAGATCTCGAACGTGGACGCGTCGAAGGCGAGGGTGGAGTGCAGGAGCACGCCGTCGCCGGGGCCCAGCCGCAGGGACTCCGCCCCGAGCGCCAGCCCGGTGATCCCCCGGTGGGTGACGCCCACGGCCTTGGGGGCTCCCGTGGTGCCGGAGGTGAACATGATGCAGGCCAGGTCGTCGGGGCCGGCCGGTGCGGACGGCACCGCCGTGGTGGTCCGCTCCGTGAGGAGGGAGGGGATGTCGTGCACGGGGATGCCCAGGTCCGCCACCGGTGGGCGGTCGGCGTGCAGGGCCAGGGCCGCCCGGGCCGTGCCGGCCATGAGCCGGACGCGGTCCGCCGGGTACCGGGGGTCCACCGGGACGTAGCAGCCGCCCGCCATCAGGACGGCCAGCATGGCGAGGACGGTCCGGCGGTCGCCGTGCCCGACGATCAGCACGGCGGTACCGGAGTCGACGCCCTTCGCCCGGAGCGACGCCGCCGCGGCGCGCGCCCGCGTCAGGAGCTCCCCGTAGCGGACCTCGCCGTACCGGTCGGCCAACGCCACGCGCTCGGGGAACGCCTCGGCCACGGCGGTGAAGCACTGCTCGATCCGGGCGTGCGGCGCGGTCGTCATCGTGCCCCCGAGGGGTGCTTGCGGGCGCTGCCGAGGCCGGTGGTTGCGGTGCCGGCTCCGATGCCGGGGTACGGGCCGGTGCCGGTGCCGGGGTGCGGGGTGAACACGGCGCGCGGGCTGGGGTCCGGGGTCAGGGCGATGGCCGGTCGCAGCCCGGTCGCGGCCCGGTCGCCCAGCAGGGTGAACCGGCCGTGCGCGAGGATCGTCGCCGTGGCGAGCTGCGCCTCCAGCAGCGAGAACTGCCGCCCCAGGCACTGGTGGGGGCCCGCCCCGAAGGGGAAGTACTGCTGGACGGGCGGGCGCCGGCCCAGGAAGCGATCCGGACGGAACTCCTCGGGGGCCTCCCACAGGGCCGGGGCGCGGTGGATGGCGTAGGTGCTGGCCAGGACGAGGTCGCCGGGCTCCAGCCGAACGCCGGCCGCCTCGACGGGGGTGTCGATGCGGCGGAACAGCGCCCACGCGGGCGGGTGCAGCCGCAGCGATTCCTCGACCACCGCCAGCGTGTACGGCAAGGTTCCCTGGGGGATCGACGGCGCGGCGCGCAGGGAGCGGAGGTCGGTGGAGCGGACCTCGTCGAGGGTGCGGGCCAGGGCCGGGGGAGAGCCGGCCAGGTTGTGGAAGGTCCAGGTGAGCAGGGTGCCCATGGTCTCCACGCCGGCCACGAAGATCGACATCAGTTCCTCGCGCAGCACGTCCTCGGGGCGGTCGCCGAGCGCGTCCCCCCGCTGGTGCAGGGCGGCGACGAGCGACGGCAGGACCCCGTCGGCCGTGGCCGGCGCGGGCGCCTGGGCCGCCCGGTGCGCGATGAACTCCTCCAGCACCGCCCTGTCCCGGGCGAACGCCTCGCCGTCCGCGTCGGTGACGGTCTCCGGGGCGAACAGCCGCCGGTCCAGGTAGTGGACGGCCGTGTCCACCGTCGAGGCCAGGGAGGCCAGTTCGGCGCCGGTCAGCTCCGGGTCCACGAGCCGGAGGATGATCTCGATGCTCAGCTGCTGGAGGGTGTGTCCGAGGTCGAACTCGCGGCCCGCCCCGGGCAGCAGCCGACGGCGGACGAAGTCCTCCGTGCTCTCCAGCACCAGGGTGTGCAACTCGGCCACGGCCCGGGCCGAGAACATCGGGCGCAGCAGGGCGCGGCGGTGGCGCCACTGCTCCCCGGAGGCGACCACGAACAGTCCGCTGCCCACCAGTTCGCGCAGCAGCCCGCGGTGGTTGCGGGTGCCGTGGGCGAGGGCCGCGGCGGCGACGGCGGGTTCCGCCGCGACGATCAGCCGCGTGCCGTCGTCCAGCGGGACGGCGCTGACCGTCCCCTCGTCGCGCAGCCGTGTCATCAGCCCCAGGGGGTCGCTGCCGAGCTCCTGGTCGAACTCCTCGTAGCCGACCGAACTCACGGTGATGCTCGCCATGGCTAACCCCGCCCCTCGGCGGACTCTTCCGCGTCTTCCGCGAGCGTGATGATCTGCTGGGAGTGGTCGTTCATCGTCCAGCCCTCGGCGGTGCGCACGGAGGTGCGCTGCTGCTCCGTGTAGCCCCTGCCCCGGTCGTGGAAGTGCCAGGCGAACGGCGGGCGGAGCAGCCGGCGTTCGACCGGGGTCCACTCCTCGCCCGGGAGGTCCTCGGGCACGGGCGCGGGAGCGGTGTGCTGCACCATGCCCGCGGTGTAGCGGCAGAAGACGACCCGGCGTTCGAAGTCGGCGGCCCAGGGCCAGCTGCCGTGGGTGGCGGTGTCCGCGAAGAGGACCACCGAGCCGGCCCTGACCGGGACGCGGGAGACCCAGTCGCCGACCTTCTGCCAGGTCTGGAAGTCCTCCGGGATCTCGAAGGCCGACTTGTGGCTGCCGGGGACCACCGCGAAGCCGCCCTGGTCGGCGAGGGCGTCGGTGAGGCAGAACGCGACGATCAGGTGTCCGCCGTAGATCCGGCCGTCGCGGACCTGGTAGGTCAGCGGCGGGTACTCCCACGGGGTGTTGCCGTTGTGCAGGATCAGCGCTCCGGCGCCCTTGCGGGCGTAGAGTACCTGGCCCTCGTCGTAGCGCAGGTCGGCGCCGAGCACCTCCTCCAGGTGCGGCAGGACCTTCTCGTGGCTGATCAGGTCGCGCACCGGGCGCGGGGTGGTGTGGAGCGGGCCGGCGTTGGCGATGAACGGGTTGTACCGCTTGAGCAGCGGGTATCCGAGCTTGTTCTCGCCGTCCCACAGGCCGTGGCCGTCGAGGGCGGCGTTGACGGCGGCGAGTTCCCGCGCGGAGAGGACGTCCTCCAGGACCAGGTAGCCGCGCAGGTCGAACAGGTACTTCTGCTCTTCGTCCATGACTTTTCCCCTTGTGTCGGATGTGTCGGAGAGCGGGCGGTCGGGGCACGGGCGCGACGGGCGCACCGCGTGGGAGGTACGGGTGGGGCGTAGCTCAGCTCTGGTCGGGTTCGAGTTCCGCCAGGGCCCGGGCGAGGTGTCCGCGCAGTTCGGCCTGCGGGAAGAGGCCGACGGCTCCGGTCAGGAGCACCGAACACCCTCCCGAGCGGGCCGGTTGCACGTGGAGGACGAGGTCGAGGTCCGCCCAGTGCTCGGGCACGGTGTCGTGGGGCAGGTCGTCCGGCACCACGGCCGGGTTCTCCTCCGGCCCGTGGACGACCAGCCCGGCCGCGCAGACCGGCGGCCGGACCGCGGGGTCGACCGGATCGGCGAGCTCGGCGATGTGCAGCAGCGGCAGGTCGGCGTGGTCCAGGGCCGACAGCAGCGCCCGGTGGGCGTGGCCGGCCCCGGTGGCGCCGAGCACCACCGGCAGCAGGTCGACGGCGCGGCCGACGAGCGATTCCTCGGTGGCCGCCGAGCGGTGGGAGACCGGCATGCCGATCACCGTGGACGTGCCGCCCGACAGCCGGGAGACGATCCGGCCGAGCAGGTCGAGGAAGGCGGCCGTGGTGGTCGTCCCCGCCGTCCGGCCCGCCTGCTGGAGGCGTGCGTACGCGTCGGCGGGGAGGACCTTCCGCACCCCGTGGTTGCGGAAGGTCCTCGGGCCGGTGCGGCGCTCGGCGAACGGGTCCGGGGGAACCGGGCCCAGGCTGGTGCGCCAGTACCGTTCCAGCTCGGCGCGCCGGGCCGTGCGTCGGACGGCCCTGGCGCGGGCGTAGTCGCTGTAGCGCGGGGCCGGTCGGGGCAGGTCGCGTCCGGCGAGCAGGGCGAGGAGCTCGTCGGCGAGGATGCCCACGGAGGCGCCGTCGCCCCGGTGGCGGGCCAGCCTCAGCAGCAGGTGCCGGACGGTGCCGTCCTCCCCGGCCAGCAGGACGACCTCCAGCCCCGGTGATCCTGCGGGCAGCGGCCGCTCGACCAGTGCGGTGTCCCAGTGGACCTGGGCGGGCCGGTCCGGCAGCGGGGCCACGGGGCAGGGCCGCCACGCGTCGTGCTGTCCCGTTCCGGCGGCCCCCGGTGTCGCCTCCGGGGCTGTCGGCCGCAGGGCCTCGTGCCGGGCGACCAGTGCGCGGACCGCCCGCTCCACGTCCTGCGGATCCACGGGGGCATCGAGCCTGAGCAGCAGTGGAATCGGGGGAGCGGGGTGTCCGAGGGCCCGTTCCTGCTGGGCCACCAGGAGCTGTTCGGGCGTCTGGGAACCGTCGGCTCCGGCGCCGTCGGCGGGAAGCGGCCGCGCGGTGGCGAGCAACGTCCTGACCTCGGTGGCGAGTTCGGCGGCCAGCGGATGCGTCAGGACGGCGCGCACGGGGACCTCCACCCCGAGGCGCCGGCTCAGCACGGAGGCGATCCGGGCCGCCCCCAGCGACGCCCCGCCGAGGTCGTAGAGATGGTCGTCCAGGGTGGCCGACGGCCGGTCGAGCGCCGCCGCGAACGCCTCCACCACGGCGGCGGCCACCTGGTCGTGGGCGGCGGGGCCGGCCGCCGTGCGCGCGGAGCGCACCATGGCCAGCAGCGCGCGGCGGTCCGCCTTGCCGTTGGCGGTCACCGGCAGCCGCGGGAGCACCCGGATCTCGCCGGGCACCATGTACGGCGGGAGGGTACGGGCCAGATGGGCGCGCACCGCCGCCGGGTCCGGGGCGGGCTCGCCGGTGACGAAGCCCACCAGGCGGCTGACGCGTTCCCCGACGACGACGGTCGCCGCCTCCCGCACCCCCGGCGCGTCCACGACGTGCCGGTCCACCTCCTCCAGCTCCACCCGGTGGCCGCGCACCTTGACCTGGTTGTCGCTGCGGCCGACGAACTGCACGCTCCCGTCGGCGTTCCACCGCACCCGGTCCCCGGTGCGGTACATCCGCGAGCCCGGGGGACCGGTCGGGTCGGGCAGGAATCGGGCCGCCGTTTCGGCCGGACGGTCCCGGTAGCCTCGTGCCACCCCGGTGCCGCCGATGTACAGCTCGCCGGTGACCCCGATCGGCACCGGACGCAGCGCGCCGTCGAGGATGTGCAGGCGCACGCCGGAGACGGGGTGGCCCACGGGGGCGGTGCCGCCCTCGGCCCCCGCCGTGCACCGGTACGAGGTGGCGTCGATGCAGGTCTCGGACGGCCCGTACTGGTTGCGCAGTTCACCGCGGCCGACGCGCAGGTAGCGGTCGGCCTGCGCCGAGGGCAGCGCCTCCCCGCCGCAGAAGACGACCCGGGCCGGCAGCCGGCGCAGATCCTCGTCGTCCAGGGCCGCGAGCAGGGACGGGACGACGTCGACCACGGTCGCGCAGTGCTCAAGGGCTGCCTCCACGAGGGCGGCCGGATGCGCCCCGAGGTCGACGCCGGGGAAGACCACGCCGGCCCCGGCGACCAGCGGTCCGAAGCACTGCCACAGCGACGGGTCGAAGACCAGGGGAATGGTCTGGAGCACCCGGTCGGGGGCGGCGAGGCCGATCGCCTCGCGGCGCCAGGCGAGTTCGTTGGCCAGCGCCCCCAGCGGCACCGGGACGCACTTGGGCGTACCGGTCGTGCCGGAGGTGAACACCGCGTAGGCCAGGTCCTGCGGGCCCGTGCGGGCCACGGGCGGCACCGCCGTGCCGGTGGCCGGGAGCTCCCGCGCGCCCCCTCGGGGGAGCCGGATCGTCCGCAGGGCCCTCCCCGGCGGGCCGCCGTCGGCGTCGTGCCCGGTGGCACGGTCCTCGGTGGCGTGGTCCCCGTCGGTACGGCCCTCGTTGGCATCGGGGCCGTCGGCGTCGTGCCCGGGGGCGTCGGCCGTGCGGACGAGGAAGTCCGCCCGGGCGCTGCGCAGCAGGGCGCGGCGGCGTTCCGCGGGGTCGTCGGGGCGCAGCGCGATGATCCAGCCGCCGAGCCGCCAGACCGCCAGGGCCAGCGTCGGATAGTCGGCGCCCGCCGGCACGTCCAGGGCCACCGCGGAGCCGGGGCCGACCCCGGCCAGGGCGAGGTGGGCCGCCGCGCGCTCGGTGCGCTCGTGCAGTGCCCGGTAGGTGAGGTGGCCGTCGGCGGCGTCCCGGACGGCGAACGCCTCGGGGGTGCGCCGCGCCCAGTCCGCGAAGGCGTCGTAGGGCAGGCGGGCCCCGGCCGCGGGCGGCGCCGTCGAGGCGGCCGCGATGGTCGCGCGCTCGGCCGGGTCGCGTGCGTCCAGGGCGGCCAGCGGTGCGTCGGGGGCGGCGAGCACGGAGGCGAGGCAGCGTCGGTAGGCCCGCCCGAGCCGGGCGAGGGCCGCGTCGGTGTAGTGCTGCGGGGAGCCGGTCAGCCGGACGACGGCGGTGTCGGCGTGTTCCGTGAGCTGCACGGTCAGCGCGCCCTGGTCGCCCTGGACGCGCACCGGCAGGGGGGTGACCGTGAGGGGGCCGGCCGGGCGCGGCCGGTTGTCCTCGTGGGTCAGGACGAAGGCGGCGGCGGGTACGGGCACGGCGGTGTCGTCGGAGGTCAGGGGGAGGGTCGGGTGCTGCGAGCCGGTCAGGAGCTGCTCGCCGGTCCGCCGGGCCAGCGCGGCGAAGCCCAGCGCGGGGGGCAGGGACAGGGCGAGGGGCATCGCGGAGACGAAGGCGCCCACGGTGAGGTCGTAGCGCTCCGCCGCCCGGTTGGCGGTGGGAACGCTCACGGAGGCCGTCCGGGTGCCGGTGACCGCGCTCCAGGTGGCCGCGAACGCGGCGAGCCACACCGCGTGCGCCGTGCAGGAGTGCCGCCGGGCGAACGCGTGGACCTGCCGGGTGAGGTCCGGGGGCAGCGCCAGCTCGGCGTGCGGCATCCGGGCGGCCTGCTGCGCGGTGGCCTGCTGCGTGGCGGCCTGCTCCGTGCTGGCCGGGTCGATGGCGAAGGGGAGTTCGGCCCCGTCGTCGGCTCCGTCGTCGGCGCGGCCGCTGGAGCGGGCCCAGTGGGCGGCGTGGGCGGCCAGCGCGGCCCGCCCGTCCGGCGACTGCTCCCAGCGGACGTAGTCGAGGTGCTGGGCGCCCGGCGCGGGGCGGGTGGAACCGGGGCCGTCCCCGGCGGTGTACGCGTCCAGCAGGTCGTCGATCAGCACCCCCAACGACCATCCGTCGCAGACGGCGTGGTGGAAGGTCAGGAGGAGGGTGTGCTGCTGCGGCCCCTGGGCCAGCAGGACGGCGCGGACGTACGGGGGCCGGTCCAGGCGGAACGGGCGTGCCGCCTCGGCGTCGAGGGCCCGGTCCCGCTCCGGCGCTCCCGCGGGCAGTTCCCGCACCTCCAGCGGGATGCGGGCGGGCAGGTCGAAGCGCTGCCGGGGCACCCCGTTCTCCTGGCCGAAACGGGTTCGCAGGGCCAGATGGCGGGCGGCGAGGGCGTCCAGGCATACGCGGAGCCGGTCGATGTCCAGCGGGCCCGCGAGCTGGAGGGCCAGGGGCACGGTGTAGGCCGCCGACGCGGCGGGGGACGCCTGCTCGGCGAGCCACATCCGGTACTGGGTGACGGAGAGGGGATGGCTGCCGGCCGCGGCCTCCGGGCGGGACGGGAGCGCCGGTTCCGAAGGGGCCGGTGCCGGTACGGAAGCCGCCGGTGGCGCGGCCGCGGGGCTGCGCCCCTGGAGCCGGGCGGCCAGTTCGGCGCGCTGCCCGGGGGCGAGCCGGTCGAGGGGCGAGGCGGTCATCCGAGCTCCTCCCCGGCCTCGTCGAGGATCTGCTGGGCGATCAACCGCTCGACCAGCGCGTACTGGAGCCCGATGGACCGGGCCCGCAACAGCTCGCCGACGGGGACGTCGACGCCGAACCGGCGGCTCATCCCGCGCGCCAGCCGGGCCACGGTGAGCGAGTCACCGCCCAGCTGGAAGAAGTCGGCCGTGTCGGGCACGTCGGTCACCCCCAGCTGTTCGGCCCACAGGGCGCGGAGGATCGCGACGGGGGTGTCCGCGACGGGGGTGTCCGCGACGGGCTCGGCCGCGTCGGCGACGGCCGCCCGGGCGGGTGGTCCTGGCGGTGCTCCGGGTGCCGGGGCGGCCGGCACCGGATGGCGCGGGCCGTGGAACGGATAGGTCGGCAGCGGGACGGAGCGCCCCGGCGCCTGGAGCGGGGAGAGGTCCAGGGGGAGGCCGGAGCACCACAGCCGGCCGATCGCCGCCAGCACCGGGCGGGCGGTGGAAGCGGCCGGGGCGTGTGCCGGTGCGGCGGGGGCCGGCGGCGAGGAGCCCAGCAGCGGGATCGCGGGCAGCCCGGCGGCTTCCGCGAAGCCGCTCAGCACCCGGCCGGGCCCCACCTCGACCGCGACGGCGTCGGGGAACTTCGCCCGGGCCGTCGCCAGCGCGTCCGCGAAGCGCACCGGCCGGCGGGCGGCCCGGGCGAAGTGGCCGGGGTCGGTGAGCGAGCCCTCGGGCAGCAGCTGCCCCTCCGTGTTCTCGATCCACGGCAGGACGGCGGGGCGCACCTCGGCGGCCGCC
The DNA here is from genome assembly GCF_042732255.1 of Kitasatospora sp. NPDC059803. Classification (NCBI taxonomy): domain Bacteria; kingdom Bacillati; phylum Actinomycetota; class Actinomycetes; order Kitasatosporales; family Streptomycetaceae; genus Kitasatospora; species Kitasatospora sp. NPDC059803. The sequence continues at coordinate 41,923 of NZ_JBHWIJ010000012.1, forward strand.
GGTGTGCCCCGCAGCGCCTCGGCCGCCGGTTCGATCAGCGGGGAGTGGAAGGCGCGGGACGACCGCAGCACCTTGGCCGCGTACCGGCCGCCGACCCGCTCCCGGAAGGCCGCCACCGCCTCGGGGGGCCCGGCGAGCACGGTGCTCGTGGCGGCGTTGACCGCCGCGACGCCCAGCTCGGCGCCGGTCTCGGCCAGCAGGGCCCGGGCCTCGGCCTCGCCGCAGGCCAGGGAGACCATCGCGCCCGGGGCGCAGTCCTGCATCAGCTGGGCCCGGCGTGCCACCAGACGGGCCGCGGTGTCGAGGGCGAGGGCGCCGGCCAGGGTCGCCGCCGTGATCTCCCCCAGGCTGTGCCCGAGCAGCGCGCAGGGCACCAGGCCCAGGGCGAGCAGCGCCGTCCCGGCGGCGTACTCGACGGCGAAGAGCGCGGGCTGGGCGAGCGCCGTCCGGGCGAGCCGTTCGGCGGGGAAGGAGGCGTCGTGCAGCGCCTCGTCGACCTCGCGGGCGAGCCCGGGGGAGAAGGCGGCCAGGCAGGAGTCCAGCGCGTCGGCGAACGGGGGCAGGGCGGCGGCGAAGGGCGCCGCCATGCCGGGGAACTGCGTTCCCTGCCCCGGGAAGAGCAGCAGCGCCGGGGCGGGGTGCGTGGCGGGTTCCGGTGCCGGCTCGGCCGGGGCCCGCAGCGCCGCCACGACCTCGGCCACGCTCGTGCCCACCGTCGAGGAGCGGTACGGGAGCACCGCCCGCCGGGTGAGGGTCCGGCCGACGTCCGCCAGCGAAGGGGCGGCTTCGGCGTCCTCCAGGTGCGCGGCGAGCCGCTCCCGCATGCGGGCGAGGGCCCGCGGGTCCTTCGCGGAGAGCACCACCAGCCGTTCCCGCCCGGACGGCGGGGCGGACGGCGGGGCGGGCGGCGCGGCGGGCGGCTCCGGCGGCTGCTCCACCAGCATGTGCACGTTGGTCCCGCCCACGCCGAACGAGCTCACCGCGGCCCGGCGCGGCTGAGGGCCCCGCCACGGCCCGGCCTCGGTGGGCAGGGACAGCGGCGAGTCCTCCCGTTCCAGCAGCGGATTGGCCCGGTTCAGCCCGGGAAGCGCGGGCACGTACCCGTGCCGGAGCACCAGCAGTGCCTTCACCAGCCCGGCGAGTCCGGCGGCGGCGTCGAGGTGGCCGATGGTCGCCTTGAGCGCGCCGACCGGGATGCTGCCGGGAGCGGCACCCAGTGACCGGTACACCGCCGAGGCGGCGGACCACTCGATGGGGTCGCCGACGCGGGTGCCGGTGCCGTGGCTCTCCAGGTAGCCGACGGACGCGGCGTCGACGTCGGCGGCGGCGAGCGCGGCGCGGATCGCCTGCTCCTGGCCCGCCGCCGACGGCGCGAGGAAGCCCGCCTTGGCGGTGCCGTCGTTGTTGACGGCGGAGCCCAGCAGCACTCCGTGCAGGGGGAGCGGGCCGCCCGCCACGTCCTCGTGGCGGCGCAGGACGACGCCCAGCGCCCCCGAGCCGCCGAGGGTGCCGTCCGCCGAGGCGTCGAAGGGGCGGCAGTGCCCGCTGAGCGACATCACTCCGCCGGCCATCGGCAGGTGCCCCGCCTGGGGGGCGTTGGCCGACGCGGCGAGCACCAGGGCCTGGTCGCACTCCCCGTTGTTCAGCGCCTGGACGGCCAGGTGGGCCGCGACGAGCGAGGAGGAGCAGGCCGTGAGGACGGTGAGCGCGGGCCCGGTCAGCCCCAGTTTGTAGGCGATGCGCGTCGCGAGGAAGTCGCGTTCGTTGACGAGGAGCGCCTCCTCGAACTCCGGGGGCGCCAGCGAGCCGGAGGCCAGGAGGGCCCGCAGATGGCCGCTGCCGCTGGCGGCCGCGTACACCGCCGTCCGCAGCCCGTCGCCGGCCGTGACGCTGTGGCCGGCGTCCTCCAGGGCGGCCCAGGCGCATTCCAGCAGCAGCCGGTGCTGCGGGTCCGTCAGCCCGGCCTCGCGGGGGCTGACGCCGAAGAACTCGTGGTCGAAGCGGTCGGCATCGTCGAGCGGCCCGTGGACGGGGACGTAGGCCGGATCGTCGGCGAGGGACGCGGGGACGCCACGGGCCGCCAGCTCCTCCCGGCTCAGGCGCCGGGTCAGCACCCGCCCGTCGCGCAGGGCCTGCCACAGCTGTGCCAGATCGGCCGCTCCGGGGAAGCGCCCCGTCATGCCGGTGACGGCGATGTCGAGGGAACGGTCGCGGTTCATCGGTCGGCCTCCTGGGCGCGGCGGTCGCGGAGCGTACGGGCCGCGTCGCCGCGTCGGCGACGGGACGACCCGGCTGAGGGCGGTGGGTCCGCCCCGGGGGCGGGCGGCGTGTCCGTCGTCGCGCCGGCCGGTCGGGCCAGCCGGGCCGCGAGGTCGGCGACGGTGCTGTGGCGGAAGAGGTCGAGGATCGGTAGCCGGACGCCGGTGTGCCGGTGCAAGGCCTCCTGGAGCGCCGGCACCAGCAGCGAATGCCCCCCGAGGTCGAAGAAGTTGACGTCGCCGGGAACGTCGACGACGCCCAGGACCTCCCGCCACGCCGCGGTGACCGCCGCGTGCCCGGGCGACACGTCCCCGGCGGGCTGGGCGAGCGCCGAGGCCCGGCGCCGGTCCGCCTCCTGCTCCAGGGCCCGTCGGTCGACCTTGCCGTTGGGGGTGAGGGGCAGCCGCTCCAGCCCGTGGACGGCGGCGGGGACCATGAACTCCGGCAGCAGCTCCGCGACTTCGCGCCGTACGGCTTCCGGCCGTCCGCCGCCGGTGACGAAGCCGACGAGGCGGGCGCCGCCGTCGGCGACCACGGCCGCCTCCCGGACGCCCTCGGCGCCGCGCAGCGCCGCCTCCACCTCGGCGGGCTGCACCCGGTGGCCCCGGACCTTGATCTGGTGGTCCAGCCGGCCGACGAAGGCGAGCGCCTCCGGCGCCCGCCACCGCACCCGGTCGCCGGTGCGGTACATCCGGGCCCCCGGCTCGCCGCTGAACGGGTCGGGCAGGAAGGCGCCGGCCGTCTCGGCGGGCCGGCCGACGTACCCCCGGCCCACGCCCGCGCCGCCGACGTACAGTTCGCCGTCGACCCCCGGGGGGACGGGGCGCAGGGCGTGGTCCAGGACGTAGAGGCGGTACCCCGGCACCGGGCCGCCGATGTCGACGGCCTCCGGCCCGTGGTAGCGGCGGTAGCTCGCCCAGACGGTGGCCTCGGTGGGCCCGTACTCGTTGACCAGCGCCACCCGGGGCAGGACGGCGAAGTGGCGCCGCAGCAGCTCGTCCGGGAGCGGCTCCCCGGCCGTGACGACCTCGCGCAGGCTGCGCACCGCGTCGGGGCCGGCCCGGTCGGCGGCGGTGAGCAGCAGGGCGTGGAGCGAGGGCACGCACAGCAGCCGGGTGACCTGGTGCCGGGCGATCAGCGCGACCAGGGCCTCGGGGTCGCGGACCTCGTCGTCACTCGCGACGACCAGGCGGCCACCGGCCGACAGCGTCCCCCAGATGCCGGCCGCGGCCGAGTCGAACGCCGCGGGCGATAGCAGCAGGAAGACCGGCCGCCCCGGATAGACGGTGCGGCGGGCGGCCGTGGAGGCCGCCAGCGTGCCGTGCTCGATCACCACGCCCTTCGGCCGCCCGGTCGTCCCGGAGGTGTAGATGACATACGCGGGATCGTGCGGTCCGGGCGGGAGGGGGACGGCGGGCTCGGCGCTCCGGTCGGCGCCCGGATCGGCCGTCGAGGGCAGTGGGGCCAGTGGGAGCAGCGGGACCAGCGGCAGCCCGAACGACGCCGCCCGCCCGGCCATGGCCGCGTCGGTGACGACGGCGGAGGCCCCGCAGTCGGCCAGGCACGCCGCCATGCGGGAGTCGGGGTGCCGGGGATCGAGCGGGACGTACGCGGCACCGGCGAAGTGCACGCCGAGCAGCGCGGTCATCAGGCCCGCGGACCGCTCGGTCAGCACCGCCACCCGGGCGCCCCGGCCCGCGCCCCGGGCCGTCAGCCGGGCGGCGAGGTCCAGGGCGTCGGCCCGCAGCCGCCCGTACGTGAGCTGCTCGCCCCCGGCGACCACCGCGGTCCGCTCCGGCGCCTCCCGGGCGATCCGGGCGACGAGCTCGCTCACCGGGACCACCGGCGCGAACGGCTCCGGGCCCCGCCCCCACTCCAGGGGGAGGCGCCCCGGGTCCAGCGCCACGGGGAGCGCGGCCGGCGCGGAGGGCTCGGCGGCCAGCGCGAGCAGCGCCCCGCGGATCCGCTCGGCCAGCTGCCAGGCCTGGTCCGTCGTCCACCGGTCGGTGCGGTGGAGCACGTCCAGCCGGGCGCCGTCAGGGGTCTCCCGGAGCAGGATCTCGACGTCGTACTTCGCGATGGCCGGCGGGATCTCCACCGGGCGGGCGCGGACGCCGGGCGGCGCGGCCGTCGCCGTGGCCGGCTGCTCATGGTCGACCAGCACCTGGAACAGGGGGGCCTGCCCCGGACCGGCCCGCAGACCGAGCTCCCGGACGAGTTCGTCGAAGGGGTGCGCGCGGTGCGCGTGCGCCCGCAGGAGGGCCGCGTGCGCCTGGGCGACCGCCTCGCCGGCGGTGCCGCCGGGGCGGGGGCGCAGCCGTACCGGGACGGGGTTGACGAAGAGGCCGACGGCCTCGCTGAAGCCGGGCGGTCGGACGTCCATGGTGGTACCGACCAGGACGTCGCCCGCCGCGCCGTACCGGTCGGCCGTGACCGCGAACGCCGACAGGACGAGGACGAGTGCCGTGGTGCGATGCGTCCGCGCCGCCTCCGTCACGCGCCGCCACTGCGCCGCGTCCAGCGGGACGCCGACCGTCGCCGCGGTGCGCCGGTGCGGGCCCGGCCGGGGCCCGCCGAGGGCGACCGGCGAGTGGGCGCAGACGCCGGCGAGCTCCTCGGCCCAGAACCGGCGCAGCCGTTCGGCCTCGGCGGGCGACGGCCCGGGAACGGCGCCCGCCGAGGCAGGCGGGAGCGCCGGGCCGCCGGCCAGCCGGCTCAGCAACTGCTCGGTGATCAGCTCCGTGGAGCGGCGGTCGAGCACGAGGTGGTGGCCGACGAAGACCAGTACGTGGTCCTCGGGGCCGGTCCTGAGCACCCGCAGCTCGACCAAGGGCTCCTCGAACAGGTCGAAGGGCCGGTGGGCCACGCGCCGCAGGTGCTCCGCCAGGGCGTGCCCGGGCACGTCCCGTACGCCCACGGTGAACGCCGTGAGGGGCCACTGCCCGCGCCCGGGGGCCACGTCGTCGTCGATGACCCGCAGCCGCGTCTCGGGGTGGGCGGTCAGCACGTCGCGCCAGGCCGACTGCAGGCGCGCGGGATCCAGCGGACCGCTCAGCCGCAGCGCCCAGTACACGGTGAACTCGTGGCTGTCCGGCTCCGCCCGGTGCAGCAGCCACAGCCGCCGCTGGGCGGCCGACAGACCGGCGGGCGCAGCCGTGGACGGGCCCTCGCCGCCGGCGGGCGCGGCCCGCGCGATCAGGTGCCGCAGCCCTTCCGGTGTGGGGTCGCCGAAGAACGAGGCGAGGTCGACGCGCACCCCGCACTCCTGGTTGACCTCGGCGACGAGCCGGGCCGCGTCCAGTGAACTCCCGCCGCAGGAGAAGAAGTTGTCCCCGTTCGAGGCGGGCGGGCGGCCGAGCGTCAGCGCCCAGAGCCGGACGACGGGGTCCGCGCCGCCGTCCGGCGGCCGCACGGGCGCGGGCACGGGCAGGGCGCGTTCGTCGACCTTGCCGCTGAGCGTGAGCGGGAACGCGTCGACGACCTCGATGTGCGCGGGCACCGCGGCGGGCGCCAGCCGCCGGGCCGCGAGGCCGCGCAGCTCCCCCGGCACCGGAACCGGCCCCGGGCGGCGGGGGGTGACCCAGGCGAGGAGCCCCGCCGTCCCGGTCGGGCCCCGGCGGGCCACGTAGGCGTCCTGGACGCCCGGCGCGGCGCGCAGCACCTCCTCCACCTCGTACGGGTCGACCCGCTGGCCGCGCACCTTCAGCTGGTGGTCGGTCCGGCCGTGGTAGATCAGGTGCCCGTCGGCACCGAGGGTGACGCGGTCCCCCGTGCGGTACATCCGGGCGCCGGGTGCCGGGGCGAAGGGGTCCGGGAGGTAGCGCTCGGCCGTGAGCGCGGGCGCGTCGAGGTAGCCGCGGGTGACCAGCGGCCCCGCGAGATACAGCTCGCCGCGGGAACCGACCGGCACGGGGCGGAGGTCGGCGCCCAGGACGTAGGCAGAGGTGCCGTCGAGGGGCCGGCCGATGCTGGGGATCCCGTACTCGTCGAAACCGCACCACGTGGTCTGGATCGTGACCTCGGTCGGACCGTAGCCGTTGGATCCCCTGACACCCAGCTCGCGCAGCCTGCGCCAGGTCGTGGCGTCGACCGCCTCGCCCCCGAAGTCCAGCTCCAGGCCGGTGCGTTGGAACATCTCCTCCACGCCGAAGGGGCGCATCGCGGCGAACATCGACGGCGAGGTGCTGAGCAGGCGCACGTCGTTGCGCTCGACCCACTCCACCAGCGCCTGCGGATCGCGGTACGTGGCCTGGTCGGCCACCACCAGGCAGCTGCCCCGGAAGAGGTAGAGGAGCTGCTGGAAGAAGACGTCGAAGGAGACGGCGGCGGTGACGCCGACCCGGGCGGCCCCGGCTCCGGCCGGCTGCGCGTCGACGAGGACGGCGAGGCCCCGGTGCTCGACCATGACGCCCTTGGGGCGGCCGGTGGTGCCCGAGGTGTGCAGGACGTACGCCAGATCGTGGGGGCGGGCGTCGCGGGCGTCTTCGGTGTGCGCGTTCTCGGCGTTCGGGGCCTCGGCGTGCGCGTCCTTGGTGTCCGGGGCCTCGTCGACGATCGTGAGCGAGGCGTCGAGCCGGTGGCGCGACGCGGGGTCGCACAGCACGACACGGGTGCCGGTGTCCGCCACGACGTAGGCGAGACGGGAGTCGGGCTGCGAGGGGTCGAGGGCGACGACATGGGCCCGCACCCGCCACGCCGCCAGCACGGACGCGACCAGGGAGACGCCCCGCTCGCGCAGGACGCCCACCGCGGTGCCCGGGCCCGCGCCGTGGCGGCGCAGGGCGGCGGCGAGCCGGGCGACCTCGCGGTCCAGGCCGGCGAAGGTGAGGAGGTCGTCGCCGCACCGCACCGCGGGTCGCTGAGGTTGTGTGCGCACCCAGGCGTCGAACCGCTCCATGAGGGGCTGTGCGTGCTCCGACGGATCGGTCGGCGCGACGATCAGGGACGGCGTCGCCGCGCTCGTCGAGCGGGGCAGCGGTGCCCCGGGGTCGCGGGCGAGGGCGAGCAGGACCCGGCGGTAGACGGCGAGCAGTTCGGCGGCGGCCGCGTTGGTCGTGCCGCCGCGCATCCGGCGCGTCACCGTCACCGAGGCGTCGTCCGCCCGTAAGCAGAGGTCGAATTCGAGGTCGAAGCGAGTGAGGCCGATCGTCGCGCCGGGGTGCTCGGCGGGGGGAGCGGCTCCGGGAGCTTCGAGGGCATCGGGGACTTCAGGGCTCCCTGGGGGTTCAGTCGCTTCAGTCGCTCCGGGCGCCTCCGGTGTGTCTGCGACGGGTGCCGCCGCCGGCTCACGCACCGCTTCCATCGCGCGGACGGCGAGCCCGCCGAGTGCCGGCCCCGGGAGGGGGTCGCGCAGCTGGAAACTGACGGTGAGTCCGGGCGCTGCGGCGTCGAAGAGGTCCGCGCTCTCGTGGATCGGCTCGTGCGCGTGGGACAGCGCCTCGGCGACGGTCCGCCGCACACCGTCGCAGAGCTCGGCGCCGGAGGCTCCCGAGGGCCACCGCTGGCGCAGCGGGACCATCCGCGCGAAGCAGCCGACCAGCGGCACGGTGGCCGGTGTCCGGGAGGCGAAGGGTGTGGCGACCATGACGTCGGGGGCGTTGCCCTGCGTGGCGAACGCCGCGTAGAGGGCGGCGAGTCCCATGAGGTACGGGGTGACGCGCAGGCGGCGGGCCGCCGCGCGCACCGCGTCGGCCTCGTCCGGGGGCAGCGGGAGCACCAGGACGTCGGCTTCGGCCGTCCGGGGGCCCGGGGTGCGTGGCAGGGCCTCCGGCCACTGGGCGTCCGCCAGTTCGAGGGGCCAGAAGCGGGAGGGCTCCGCCGGCGCGGGCGGGTCAGGTGTCGTGGGCGGGGCCGCTGCCGTGGGCGGTTCCGGGACCGGTTCCGGTTCCGGTGTGAAGGGGGGCCCGCCGGCGGTGCGGGCGTTGTACGCGGCACCGATGTCCGCCAGCAGGTTCTCCAGCGACGCCCCGTCGCACGCGATGTGGTGCACCAGGAGGGAGAGCACGTGGTGGTCCGGTCGGTGCCGGAACAGGTCGACGCGGACGGGGCAGTCGCGTCTCAGGTCGAACCGGTGGCGCCCGACGGGCGCCCAGGGCGCGGCGTCGGCCGTCGCGGCCGTGTCCACCGAGGCCGTGTCCACGGCGGCCGTGTCCACCGCGGTCCATCGCGGCTGCGGCGCGCCGGGAACCCAGGAGGGCACGCCGTCCTCGTCGACGAGCCGGCGGGCGAACACGGGGTGCCGGGCGACGGTCTCCTCGACGGCGCCCTTCAGGGCCTGCTCGTCGAGCTGCCCGCGCAGTTCCCAGACGCGGTGGATGTTGAAGGACTCCGGCTGGTCCCGACAGGTGAGCCAGATGCCGAACTCCGGGGCCGAGAGCGGGAATGCGAATTCGGCATCCGATGCCGGACCCGAATCCGAAACCAGGTCGCTCCTGTTCACTTCGGTTGCCCCTTCCGTACGTGCTGGCGACACTCGGCCGGTGGTCCGAGTGCGGGGTGTCGAGAGGAGGAATGTCGCTGTGCGGCCATCCGGGCATGGGGCTCTGAAAACTCGAAGAGTTCGCCCGTGAGCGGGCGGATGCCGGTGACGGCGAATTGAGCGGGGAACCGGGGGCGCGTACGTGAAGGTGCGGTCGGCGCCATCGGGGATCGGTGCCCCGGGTCGGACCTCCGGCCTGCCGGGGTCCGTTCACGAAACGAGTCTGTATGTGCCCTGGGAATTTTTCAAGAACGACCAAACGGAATGTCTTATTCTCGCAGGTGCGGGGAGGGCGACTTTCTGGACATAGGGCTGCGTCCGCCTCTCCCGACACCGGATCCGGCGCTTCCGCCGGCGCTCCTGCCGCCTCGGGGCCGGTGCCAGGGTGCACTTTGGGGCGAATCGCACCGTTGATTTGGGTGAAACCTGTGGACCTTGCGAAGGTTGGTTAAAGGATGTTATATGGCTCGGTAAACCAGCCCCGGGTCAGGATTGGCGTACTTCTCGAAGGCTTGACCCCTGTGGTACGTTCCAGGCGAAGGTGCACCGGATCCGCGTCATCGAGTGCGTGCGACGAGCGGACACCCCTTATTTCGACACGGTTCGAAAGGGTCCGGCAGGAGCGGGAAATCCTGTGGATCACGGACCTGAAGTCGGTATTCAGCTGGCTCTCGCCAATTCATCGACCGCCTGCCCGGCAGGCGGCCGTGCCCCGCAGGCAATATCTCGACAGGGAGGTCTCATGGGTCTGCAATTCGGCTTCTGTTTCGGTACCTCGTTGCGCCATGACGTGAAGCGGGACCACTTGTGGAAATTGCTCGAAGCGGTGGAGCAGTACGGATTCGATTCGTTCTGGTTCTACAACAACAACGGGGACGACATGCCCCCGCCGCTCGAGCTGGCACGGGAAGTGGCCCACCGGACGTCCGCCCTGGTGTTCGGTCCGCACGTCCTGGTCGCCGCCGGCCTGGAACCCTCCGCCGTGGTCCGCGAACTGACCGACCTGTACCGGCGGTCCAACGGCCGGTTCGTCGCCCAGCTCGGCATCGGCGGCCCCCGCGAGGCCCTCATCCGGGACCCCGCCGAGGCGGCCGCCGCCCTGGAGGACATCCTCCGCCGTCTCCGCCGCCTCGTCGGGGAGTCCGCCGGGGAAGCCAGCGGCAGCGGCCCGGCCGGGGTGCCGCCCGTCTGGCTGGGCGGAGGCCGGGAGAGGACCGTACGGCGCGTCGCCGCCCTCGCGGACGGCTGGGTCCCCGCGTTCATCACCCCCGCCGAGTACCGCCGGCGCCTGAAGGTCCTGGACGAGGAGCAGCAGCGCCTCGGCCGCACCGAGCACATCACCCGCGCGGTGCAGCTCGTCTACGTGCCGCCCGCCATCGACACCCCCGAGCTCCGGCGCGAGCTGGACGCCGAGGTCTCGGCCCACAAGCAGGGCTGCACCAGCCGCGACGTCTATGCCGTCGGCGGCGACCGGGCGTTGCGCGAGCGCCTGGCCGAGTTCGCGGATGTCGGCGTCGAACACGTCATCCTGGTCCCCGCCCGCGCGGTCCCCGACTGGGAAGCCGAGATCGCCCGCCTCCACCACACCGTCACCACGTCGTTCGGCTAGCACGTCCGCGGCTGCGCGGCTCCGTGGCTCCCGGTTCTCCCTCGCCGAAGCGGCGCTTCACCGGTGGCGGGCCCTGTCGCGGGTCCGCCATCACGTCCGCAGTCGGAGTCGTCGGCCGGTTCGACGTCCTTCTTGGTTTGTCGGGAAGTGCCCCCGCAATGAACGATAGTTGAGCAACCGGGCGGCGCCGTCCGGCGGAGAAGGTGCCCACCCTGACCCGCTGCTCCACTGAAAGCTGGCCGACTCCCCATGGACCTGGCACACGAGGCGATCGACGGCCTCCTCACGGACTACCTGTATGGGGACGACCGCGCCCTCGACGGCCTGCTGGCAGCGGGGCCGGCGAGTCTTCGTCGGCTCCTCGCCATTCGGGCGGGCCGGGCCGAGCCGGGCTGGGACATGGCGGAGATCGTGCGCCGCGACCGGGACGACTACCGGCGCCCCTTGGAAGCGCAGATACACCTTGCCCGTGCCTTCCCGGACACCTTCTTCGACGAGGTTGCGGAGGACCCTGCGCAGGAATCGGCACTCATGGAGACGCTGGAGTACATCAAGGATCCGCGAGCCCTGCCGTTCCTGGAACGCCAACTGCGCACCCGTAGCCCGGAGTACCGCCGTCGAGCGTTGCGGGGTCTGGCCGAGAACGGTTCGGCCGATCACACCGAGGCCGTCGCCGCGTGCCTGGCGGATCCCGAGACGCGGTCCGAAGCGGTGGACACGCTGGCGCGGCTGGGTGACGTCCGTGCGGTCGGGCCGTTGCTGCGCGAGCACCTGGCGGACGACTCCTCGTTCGCCAGGTGCGCCGGAGCAGCCCTCGACCAGGTCGAGCAGCGCATCGGCGGGCCGCTGGTACCGCCGGCCTGGCGCGAGCTGGGGCCGGCGGTGTTCACCGCGCAGGCCGTGATGGGCGTGCCGTGGTGCGTGGCCGAGGTTCTGGTGGAGCCCGGTCAGACGGTCCGGGGCGGCGAACTCATGGCGGTCCTGGAGAACGACGCGATCTGCCAGGAGCTGATCGCGGACTGGCCCGGCACGGTCACGGAGGTCCGGATCGCGGTGGACGACGAAGTTCCTGAGGGGGCCGTCCTGCTCGTTGTCCAGTCCCGTCGCCGGATCGGCTAGCCGAGGTTCCGGCTTCGCGTCAGCATGCTTATTCCTGACGGGAGATGAGCAAGAGACCCCCTGTTATGGTGCGCTTATGTCATTGATCAAGAAGTTCCAAGTCACCTTCGACTGCGCGGAACCCCGGCGGGTCGCCCGCTTCTGGTGCGAGGTGCTGGGGTACGAATCGCCGTCGCCGAAGGGGTTCGCCACCTGGGACGAGTACGACCGCTCCCAGCCTGCCGAGGACCGGGGTTCGTGGTCCGCCTGCATCGACCCCTCAGGTGTGGGCCCGCGGCTGTTCTTCCAGCGCGTTCCCGAGGGCAAGGTCGTCAAGAACCGGCTGCACCTCGACGTGCGGGTCGGCACCGGGCTCGTGGGCGAGGAGCGCCTCGCCACGCTCGAAGCCGAGTGCACCCGGCTGGTCGCGCTCGGCGCGGTACGCGTGCGACTGCTCTATGACGGCCACGATTCGTGCATCGTGATGCAGGACGTCGAGGGCAACGAGTTCTGCGTCGACTGAGCCTCCTCCGAGTCGGCGGGACGGGCCGATGGGCGGCGGCGGTGGTACGGGGCTGGCGGAGTGGAATTCCGGGACGCGTGGTGGGAATGCGTACGACCTTCCCGGGCGGGGCGGCACGCTTCCTGCTGACCCACAGCAGGGCTGTGGCCGAGCACTCAGGAGGAACCCGCCCATGAGCAGTCACGGACACCCGGACGGGGTGCGAGGCACCTCTCCCGCGGCGAAGGCGTCGGCGAGCCGTCACGTCGTCGCGTTCTACCAGACCGGCACGACCACGGGTGACCCCGGCAGCCAGTACGTCTCCCCGGTGCCCCTGATCGGCCACGCGGACGTGGTGGAGGTGGCCGCGTTCCACCTCAACGATCCCGCCCAGTACCCGATCCTCACCCTGAACGACGACCCGCCCTCCGCGGCCAAGTACGTCCCGATGTGGCGTGACATCGCCTCGGTGCAGGCGAAGGGCGTCAAGGTCACCGCTCTCCTCGGCGGCGCCGCGCAGGGGACGTACGGGCTGCTCGACAAGGACTTCGGCACGTACTACCCGCCCGTCCGCGACGCCCTCAGGACGTACCGGCTGGACGGCATCGACCTCGACGTCGAGGAAGCGTTCCACGAGGCGACCGCCGAGAGGCTCATCCGTCAGCTGCGCTCCGACTTCGGGCCGGACTTCCTGATCACCCTTGCCCCGGGGCCCGGCGAGCTCACCATGCCCGAGGGCAGCAACCTCCCCTTCCTCGACTACCGCACGCTCGAAAAGCAGGTCGGCCCCCTGATCCGCTGGTACAACACCCAGTTCTACTGCGGCAACGGCAGCCTCGCCGACACCGCCGACTACGACGCGGTCATCCGGAACCAGTTCCCCGCGTCCAAGGTCGTCGCCGCCGGCATCACCAACGACAACCTGGACTGCGAGGGCTACGTCGACATGCCGGTCCTCCAACGGACCCTGCGCGCTCTCGCCGACAAGTACCCGGACTTCGCCGGTGCCGCCGGTTGGGAATACGCGCTCTCCCGCAACGTCGACGGCCCCAACTGCCCTACTGGTCCTGCTAGTTGGTACTGTGCCGTCCGTCAGGCGCTCGTCGCCTCGGTGGCCAAGGCCTGACGGTGTAGCTCCGCGCAGTTCTCAGGCCTCGTGACATCCGGCCCCCTTCGCTTCCGCGCGAAGGGGGCCGGTGCCGTCCCGGCCGGTGCCCTGAAGCCGGGGATGCCGGACACCTCATCGGAGGCGGGTCATGCCTCGTTGTCGGTGTCCGATCGGGTGGTGGCCGTGTTGACGGGGCGTGACGAGGCCTTCCCGGCCCCCGCGGCGACGGGCTGGGCGACAGCCAGCAGAGCCGTCGTGCATTCCTCGGTGAGGTCTTCCGCGTGCGGTGGCAGCGGCTGTCCGGCGCGCAGATGGCGGCGGACCACGGACAGCGGCAGGTCGATCAGGGCCAGGGTGATGCGCTCGTGGTCCTGGGGGCCCGCCGCGCCGAGGGTTTCGGCGAGGGAGCCGATGGAGTCGAGCACGCGTCGGTTGCCGAGGTCCGCGCGCTCCTTGTGTTCCTCGGACCAGCCGGCGCGGCCGAACTCCTCGGCGCCGTAGAGGAGGAGCGAGGCTTCCTGCGGGTGGGCGCGGCTCCAGGAGATGACGTGCCGGGCGGCCGCGCGGGCGGCCGGGTGGGGGTCGGGGGCGCTGCCGAGTGCGGCGAAGTGCCCCTCCTGGAAGCGCTCCACGGTCCGCAGCCACACCTCGGCGAGCAGGGCCGTACGGCCGGGGAAGCGGTGGTACATGGACCCGCTCGGCGCGCCGATCGCCTGGGCGACGGCGGACATGGTCACGCCGGCCGGCCCGGCGGAGGCGGCCAGCCGGACGGCGGCGTCGAGGATCTGGTCGGTGTCGAATCGGGGTGGTCTCGCCATGAATCAGAGGGTACCCTCCAGATTATTAGAGGCTGGTCTCTAATAATCTGGAGGGGAGGACGCATGGGCGTCTACAACGTGCACGAGCGCCTGCTGGCCGCCAAGGCGAGCGAGGTGGGCGCGCTCGTCGACAGCCTGTCAGGCGGCCCGGCGGACCGGCTCTGGGCGCACCCGAACTGGCCCGCGATGGAGTTCGACCGCCCACTGGCGGTCGGCGCGACCGGCGGCCACGGCCCGGTCCGCTACACGGTCACCGCGTACGTGCCCGGGGTCTGGGTCCGCTTCACCTTCAGCGGGCCGCGCGGATTCCACGGCTTCCACGAGTTCACGGTGCTGCCCGTCGACGAAGAACGCACCGTGCTGCGACACACCCTCGCGATGAAGGCCGGCGGCCTGGAGCGCCTGACCTGGCCGGCGGCCTGGCGCCCGATGCACGACGCCTGCCTGGAGGACGGCCTGGACCGCGCCGAGCTCGCCTGCACGGGCACGGTGGCCCGCCCGGCCCGCTGGACCCCGTACGTACGCCTGCTCCGCGCGTTCGCACACAGGTGAACAACGACACGGGGCCGCCTGCCGGCGGTTTCGAGCGCGGCCCTCCGGCCGATGATCTCGTCTGATCTCATCGTCCTCGTCCGGCAGGCGTACGTGCCCCGGAACAGCTGGTCAGCGGCTGCTGTCCGGGCGGTGGACGCTGAGGTTGCCGTAGGCCGGCAGAACGCCGGCCAGGTCGCCGGGCTTGTCTCGCAGCGTGGCGTCCAGGAAGGCGAGGGTGGCCGCGGCGACGACGCGCGGGCTCTCGGCACGGCCCAGGGAACCGACGATCGAGGGCACGGGCGGCAGATACAGGGGGCCGTCCATGAACGTGAGATGTGCGGCGCCGGGGATGGTGAGCCGGTAGCTCGTCGCGGTGCTGGACTTGAGCGCCTCGGTGAGGCGGGGCAGGTAGCGCGGGTCGGTTGCCGGGGTGACGGCCTGGGTGAGCGCGAGCGTCGGCTGGTCGAGGGCGGGGGAGGTGGGGCCGTGGGGGTAGCCGTCCAGATCGATGACGGCGTGGAAGCGGCGGTCCTGCCGGGCTGCCTGGAGGGCGGCGGCGCCACCCATGGAGTGTCCGGCCACCGCGGCCCGACCGGTGTCCAGGTGTCCGCTCAGCGGGTCGGCGGTCTCCCCCCGGTCCAGACCGTCCAGCTGGGTGAGGACGAATCCGAGGTCGGCGGCCCGAATCGCTGTCCAGTCGGCCGCCAGTTTCTCGTCCTGGTCCGGGTCGCCGGTGGAGGTGGTCTCGGTGGTGATCGTCCGGCCGTCGGAGAGGACGACGGCGGCGGAGTCGTACGGGTGGTCGAGGGCGGCGACCACGTAGCCGTGGCTGGCCAGTTCCTCCGCCCAGGCGGTGTTCTGGGTGCGTACTCCGCCCGACCCGGGAGAGAACAGGACGACGGGGAACCGCCCCCGCCCGCCGTCCACCGGGGCGTCGAATACAGAATGGGTGTGGGCACGCGGAACACCGTCGACCAGGAAACCCGGCAGGCCGACCTGGCGGGCGAGGGCGTCGGAGACGGTGCGGGCCTCGTGCTCCGTGCGTCCGAGGTACTGGGCCCGCTGCGCGCCGGCGGGGCTCTTCTGCGCGGGGTACCAGAGCTGGACCACGACCGTGCGCCGGTCGTCCGGATCGGCCGTGAAGGTCTCGGGGCGGTGCGGGTCGGTCCACTGGACCACGCGGGTGCCGACCGCGAAGTCGCCTGACGGGGTGGGGAACTCGGGTACGGGAAGGGCCCAGGCGGCCGCCGGGCCCGTGGCGATCAGGCCGACGCAGGCCACCGACCCCGGCAGCGCCAGCCACCAGCGGGCCCGCCACGCGGGCCGGCCGGGACGGCGTCGCAGCGGCCGCAGCAGGGGGGAGAGGGCGAACGGCAACGCGAAGGCGGCGCCTGCCAGGACCGGCAGCATCTGCCAGCGGATCCCCGCCACGCTCAGCAGGATCGCGGACAGGACGAGAACCGCCCCCGCCGCGATCGTGACGTGTGGGCGGGCGGAGGGGGGAAGCCAGCGCGCCACCACCAGTGCGACGGCGCCCAGCAGGACAAGGATTTCCAGGGGGGACATGTACAGCCCCGTGATGATCTCGGTCACCAGGCCATATTCGGCGCCGGGTATGCGCTGCCACATCGATCCCGGGTCGCCGTCGTGTGCCACCGGGGTCGCAATCCGTGGCAGCTCCCGGTGCGACCGGAGTGGCAATCGGGCACGCCGGATCGGCGGCCGCCCTACGACCACGGGAGGTAGCGGGACTCCTCCTGCGGTCGTACCTCGGCACGGTGCCATCAGACGGTGGACGCATGTGCTCCCTGGGGCCCGCGCCCTACCGTGACAGGGCCGCCTGCACGCGGTGGCGGCCCCGGTCGGGGCCACCATGACGCCGAATCGACAGGGACGTGTGATGAGCGAGGCGGCCGCGGAACCCGGCGATGCCTACCGGGACCGGGTGCGGGCGTTGACGCCGGTGCGGTGGGCGAGGACGACCCTTCGGCTGACGAGGTACGCCGACCTGGCCTCCGCACGAGCGGCGCGACTGGTGACAGCCGCCGGGCGCCGGTGCTCCCGGCTGCCGCCCATGGTGTGGGACGCGCTGCTGCCGACGCTTCTCCTGCTCAACATCGTGACCACCCACGCGCCGCACGAGCTGCCGGTGGCCGTCGCCCTCACCGTCGCTCTCGCGCTGCCCCTGCTGTGGCGGCGCCGGGCCCCGCTCACGGTGTTCGGCACCGTGGCAGCCGCGGCCTTCGTCCAGTGGCTGACAGACGTCCAACTCCCGGCGGACGTCTGCCTGTTGGTGGCCCTCTACACGGCAGCCGCGAACTCGGGCCGGCGCGGCACACTCGTCGCCGGTGCCGTCGTGGAGGCAGGGGCCCTGCTGGCCTGCCTGCGCTGGGCGACGGAAGGCGCATTCCTGACCCCCTTCGTCGCGGTCACCGCGATGGTCGTCGCCGCCGCCGTCCTGGGTGTGAACGTGCGGACCACGCGCGCCTACCTCGCGGCCCTGGAGGAACGGGCCGCACGCCTGGAGCAGCAACAGGAACAGCAGGCGCGACTGGCCGTCGCCGAGGAGAGGACACGTATCACCCGGGAGATGCACGACATCGTCACCCACAACCTGTCCGTCATGGTCGCGCTCACCGACGCCGCCGTCTACGCGCAGCACCGGTCGCCCGACAAGGCCACCACCGCGATGCTCCAGATCTCCGAGACGGGCCGGCAGGCCCTGACCGACATGCGGCGCTCGCTGGGCATCCTGCGGACCGACGAACCGGACGCGGAACGCCACCCGCTACCCGGCATCGCCCAACTGGAGGCCCTCGCCGACCAGATGTGCGCCGCCGGGCTGCCGACCCGCATCGAGGTCCAGGGCGGCCACACCCACATACCCGCCACCGCACAACTGACCGTCTACCGCCTGGTACAGGAAGCCTTGACCAACACCCTCAAGCACACACCCGCCGGCACACGTGCGACGGTCCGGATACGGTGCTCGACCGGGACCGTCACCGTGGACGTCACCGACAGCGGCCCCCGCCCGCCCCATCCCGGCGCCACACCGTCCGGCCACGGCATCCCCGGCATGCGCGAGCGCTCGGCCGCCTACGGGGGGACGTTGCGGGCCGGACCGCTTCCGGGTGGCGGCTGGGGAGTCCACACCCGCCTCCTCCTCGACAGCAGCGGAGCGGCGTCCGCATGACGATCCGCATCCTGATCGCCGACGACGAAGCGCTGCTCCGGATGGCCTTCAGCACGGTCCTGGAGGCCCAGCCCGACATGGCACCGGTCGGCGAAGCCGCGGACGGCGCCCAGGCCATCCGCCTCGCCCGGGAGCTGCGCCCCGATGTCGTCCTCATGGACGTCCGGATGCCCGGGATCGACGGGATCGAGGCGACCCGGCAGGTCATCCGGATCTCCCCGCAGAGCAGAGTGCTGATCCTCACCACCTTCGACCTGGACGAATACGCCTTCGCCGGGCTCGGCGCCGGAGCCTCGGGCTTCCTGCTGAAGAACACCAGGCCCGAGGAACTGCTCACCGCGATACGCAGCGTCGCCGCGGGCGACGCGGTGGTGTCCCCGCGGATCACCCGCCGCCTGCTGGAGCACCTGCGCCCGCACATTCCCGACGGCAGCAGCGCCGACCCCGACGATCGGCTGGGCCGACTCAGCGCCCGTGAACGCGAGGTGCTCGTCCAGGTGGGCTGCGGCCTGTCCAACTCCGAGATCGCGGCCGCCCTGTACCTCGCGGAGGCGACCGTGAAGTCCCATCTGGGGCGAATCCTGCACAAGCTCGAACTCCGCGACCGGATACAGGCGGTGGTCTTCGCCTACGAGAGCCGCCTCATCCACCCCGCATGACGCCGCCGAGCGCCTCGCCGCCGCCCGCCCCGGGTCCGGTGTCGGGACGGGAACCGTGACGTCGTCATCGGCGTCCCCGTTCAAACCAAGTCGTCTACGACCAGGGCCCGCGGCTCCCTGAGTTCCGAGCAGAAAGACAGTGATGACTCAGCAAGATCACCAGGCCCTGCCCGCACCCGGGCCGGACGCCTCCGGTCGGGCCCCGGGAACCCCGGCCGGAGGGGGACCTTCGCGGTCGATACGGCCGTGGCTGCCGGCCTTGCTGTGCGCCCTGGGGTTCGCGGCGGTCTACCTGCTCGCCGTCTGGACCCCGTTCGGGCAGCGGGGGGAGAACTCCCTGATGAACGGGAACGGCGGCGAACCGGCGTGGATCTACGACTGGTCGGGGTCGACCTTCGACTCGGCGGCCATGCCCCCACTGGAGTTCACCGCCCTGCCCACCCTGGTCGTGGGGATGGCCGTGATCGTGGTCGTCGCCCTGGTGCGGCGGTGCTGGTGGCAGGGCTGCGCGGCGATCGGGGTCGTCCTGGGCACGTTCGGGGGCACCGAGGTGTGCAGCAAGATGGTCCTGCCCCGCCCCGATCTGGTGAACGCGCCCGCCATGCTCACCGAGGTGAGCTTCCCCAGTGGGCACGCGGCCGTCCCCATCGGGCTGGTCCTCGGCGCCGCCCTCGTCGCCTCCCCGCGCCTGCGCCCCTACGTCACCGCGGTCGGCATGCTGTGGCTCACCGTCACCGCCGGTGCCGTGCAGGCGCTCTACCACCACCGGCCCAGCGACGTGCTGGGGGCCGCGCTGCTGGGCTGCGCCTGTTACGGCCTCGCGCTCTGGCTGCTGCCGGCCTCCGCCGCACCGGGCGTCGCGCGCAGCCCCCGGGCTCTGCCGGCCGTCGCCCTCGTCCTGTCGGCGGCCGCCGCGCTCGCCGCCGGCGCGCGGGACGACTCCGTCACGGGACCGCTGATCTTCGCGGCGGCGGCCTTCCTGTGCGCGGCCCTGGTCTGGTGCACCGTGGTGGCGGGACCTGCCCGCGTCGGGCGTCGAACGCGGCCGGCCGTGGGC
>NZ_JBHWIJ010000013.1:0-20443 GCF_042732255.1 Kitasatospora sp. NPDC059803
CCGAGTGAGGCTCGCGGACGGGGCGTGGGGCGGGGCCTAGAAGGTGGTGGGGGTCCCCGCTCGGATCGACGGGTGCCGGGCGGGCGAGGCGGGTGACGCGCCGGGCGACGGCCCGCCCGTCGCCTGGGCGGCGTACGCGCTGGCCGAGGCGCTGCACCCGCACGGCGCGCCGTACCCCGCCGGGACCGACCGCGGCGGGCGGTCCGCCGCGCTGGTGGCCGCGCCGGTCGAGCAGGTCGCCGAACGGCTGCGCCGGGCCCGGCCCGCGCTGCAGAGCCGGCTGACCGGCCGGCGCACTCTGCGAGTGGGCGTCGGCCCGGCCGCCCCGCCCGCCCCCGCCGCACTGCGGGCGGCGCTGGTGCAGGCCCGCTACGTACTGGAGGGCTCGGCCGGCCCGGTCGCCAGCGCCGCCGAACTGGACTCGCTGGACGGACTGCTGCGCGGCATCCCGCCGGAGGTGACGGCCGCCTTCCACGCCCGGCTGCTGGCCCCGCTGGCCGCCCACGACCGGGAGAACAGCGTCTCGCTGCTGGGCACCCTGGCGGTCTTCCTGGACCACGACGGCTCGTGGGCGCGGACGGCCGAGGCGCTGTGCATCCACGTCAACACCGTGCACTACCGGATCCGCCGGATCGAGGAGCTGACCGGCCGCAGCCTGGCCCGACTGCGGGACCGGCTCGACCTGCGGACCGCCCTGCTCTGCGCCCCGCAGCCGGTCCGGGCTCAGGCCCCGGCTCAGGCTCGGTAGACCGCCGAACGGGAGCGGCGGCTGCTGCGGGGGGGGCAGCGCAGGGGAACTGACTGAGGGACTTCAGGGTGTGTCGTCGAGGCGCAGCCGGGCGCTGACCTCGCCGAGGCTTTCGGCGAGCACGGCCAGCTGCTCGCGGGTGAGCACGTCGATCAGCAGCTCGCGGACCAGGGCGACGTGCCCGGGTGCGGCCTGCCGCAGTGACTCCCGCCCCTGGTCGGTGAGTTCGGCGATGACGCCGCGCACGTCGCTGGGGCAGGAGCGGCGGGCGACCAGGCCCATCCGCTCCAGCTGGGTGACCTGGTAGGTGAGGCCGCTCTTGGAGGTGACCAGCTTGTCGGCGAGTTCGGTCATCCGCAGCGCGTGGGCCGGGGCGGCGGACAGGTGGACCAGGATCTCGTACTGCTGGTGCGAGAGGCCGGAGTCCTCCTTGAGCTGGCGCTCCAGTCGGCGGTTGAGCAGGTTGCTCGCGACGACGAAGCCCCGCCAGGCAGCCATCTCGTCCTGGTCCAGCCAGCGGGGTTCGTTCAGTGTGGACATGCAGTGAAGCCTACTCCTGTTGTTCAAATTCGAACGAAGGTGTACGGTCAGCGAGTAGAGGTTCAAATTTGAACTACTCTGCCGAGCCACCAGTCCCGTTCGACCCAGGAGGAGGACGCCATGAGCACCGCGGCCCCCGAGCGTATGCCCGCCCTGTACCTCTCGCACGGCGCGCCGCCGCTCGCCGACGACCCGGTCTGGCCCGGTGAACTGGCCGCCTGGTCCGCCGACCTGCCCCGGCCCAAGGCCGTCCTGATGGTCTCCGCCCACTGGGAGGAGGCACCGCTCGCCCTCGGCGCCGTCACCACCGTGCCGCTGGTGTACGACTTCTGGGGCTTCCCCGAGCACTACTACCAGGTCCAGTACGCCGCCCCCGGCGCACCGGCGCTCGCCGACCGCGTCCGCAAGCTGCTGCGCGCCCCCGGCACGCCCGTCCAGGACATCCCCGACCGCGGCCTCGACCACGGCGCGTACGTCCCGCTGGTGGAGATGTTCCCGGAGGCCGACATCCCCGTCCTCCAGATCTCCATGCCCACGCTCGACCCGCAGCGGCTGCTGGAGATCGGCCGCCGGCTCGCCCCGCTGCGCGACGAGGGCGTGCTGATCGTCGGCAGCGGCTTCTTCACCCACAACCTGCGGGCGCTCAGCAACGACGGCCGGATCAGCTCGGTGATGGCCGAGTTCGACGACTGGGGCCGGCGCGCCCTGGACGCCCACGACCTGGACGCGCTGCTCGACTTCGAGCGCAAGGCCCCCGCCGGGCGGCTCGCCCACCCGCGCACCGAGCACTTCGCCCCGCTGTTCGTCACCCTCGGCGCCGGCGAGGCCGACCTCGGCAGCCAGCGCAGCGTCATCGACGGGTTCTGGATGGGGCTCGCCAAGCGGTCGATCCAGCTCGGCTGACCGGGCGCACCGTAACTGAGGGTTACAGCGCGCAGCAGGTGAAGCGCTCGCCGATGTGCTCGGGCTGCTCGGCCTCGTCGACCAGGGCGACCGCGTAGTCCGGCACCGAGATCCGGCTGCGCCCGGCAGCGTCCGTGAGCAGCTGCTCCAGGCCCGTCCGGTAGCGGCCGGTCCGCTCCCCCGGGCCGATCTCGGCGGCCGGGCTGAGCACCGTCCAGCGGACGTCGGAGACCGCCCGGTAGAAGTCCAGCGCCGCGCCGTGCGCGTGCATGATCTCCAGCACCGGCTCCGGCAGCCCCGGCGCGTCCCAGACCCGCACCCCCGGCGCGGTCTCCAGGCTGCCCGCGCCGCCGACCGCGATCAGCCGGGGCGCGGCATCGCCGAGCGAGCGCAGGCCCTCCACCAGCGAACGGGCGGCCGGCCCGATCAGCGCCAGGTGGCCCGGGCCGTCGCCGCCGCCGACCGCGCTGACCAGGACGTCCTGGCCGGCCGCCACCCGGGCCACCTGGGCCGGGTCCAGGACGTCCGCGCGTTCGACGAAGGCCGCCCCGCCCTGGTAGCGGTCCGGGTCGCGGACCACCGCGGTGACTTCGTGCCCGCGCGCGGCCGCCTCCGCGACGATGGCACTGCCGATGGTGCCGTTGGCGCCGATCACGGCGATTCTGGCCATGGGGTACCTGCCTGTCTCTCGGGTGGTGGGGTCGGGGAAGCTCGCCGCGACGTGGCATCAGCCAGGTTCGATTATCGGACGGTTCCACTGCGACGGCCCGAGACGTCGGCCTGTCGTGTGACGGGTGCGCCGGGCGGGGCGAACCGACCGGCCGCCAAGTCCTCGTGGACTCGGCGACCGGTCGTTCAGGCGGCGGCTCAGGCGGCGGCCCGGGCGGTGACTCAGGTGGTGGCCCAAACGTTGGCTCAGGCGTTGCCGGTGGCGATGCGCTCGGCCTGGCTGCGCTCGACGCACAATTCGTTACCCTCGGGGTCGCCCAGGGTGCCGTCCAGCGCCTGGGCCCAGAACTGCGCGAGGCCGTGCGGGTCGGCGCAGTCGATCGTCACGTGTCGTACCAGAGATCCCATCCGGCTACTCTGACCTGCCGCGTTCGGCCCCGTCCAGCCGTTTCCTGGAGTGCCGGTGACCGTCCAACGGGAACTCCGGCGGCAAGGCCGTCAGCACCTCCTGGAAGGCGTAGCCGCTCTTCTCCGCGACCCGGCAGGACGCCTGGTTGTCCACCTGGTGCAGCAGGTCGATCCGGACCAGGCCGTCGTCGGCGAGCACCTCGAAGGCCCAGGCGGTGAGCGCCACCACCGCGCGCGGGGCCACCCCCCGGCCGCGGGCCGCGGCGGCCGTCCAGTAGCCCACCTCGGCCGCCTCCCCGCCCGGGGTGCCGCGCTTGAGCGCGACGTTGCCGAGCAGTTCGCCCGTGCCGGGCTCCAGCACCGCGAAGCTGTACCGGCGGCCCTCCGCCCGGCCCCGGTACTGCAGCCCGAGCCAGTGCGCGGCCTCCTCGGCGTTCCCCACCGGGGTGCGGGTGAAGCGGCGCAGCGTCTCGTCCCGGTACGCCTCGATCAGGGCCGGCGCGTCCGCGTCCTCGAAGGGGCGCAGCAGCAGGCCCGCGGCCCTCGGGTGCGCGGTGACGGGGGCGGTCACCGCAGTCCCCCGGCCTCGTGGCGGGTGCCCGGTCGTCGGTCGCTCATGGTGCTTCTCCCCGTGGGTGCATGGCCGTTCGCTGCGATCTTCCTAGCAGGTGGCCGGCCGGCCCGCCGCATCGGTCGCCCGTCTGTTCGCGACGGGCTCAGCAAACGGAATCCGCTCCTTCCACTCTGCTCCCACCGGCGACACCCCCGATCGGGGGTGTCCGGCGGGCGGGTGGGAGAGGACAGTGGGCGCATGCAGATTCCACTCTCCGTGATGGACTTCCTCGACCGGGCCGAGCTGGTCTACGGCGACCGGGTCGGCATCGTCGACGAGCCGGTGCAGCCGGCCGAATCCTGGGGCGAGCTGAGCTACCGCCGGGTCGCCGAACTGGCCCGGGCGCAAGCGGCCGGGCTGGACCGGCTGGGCGTCGGGCCGGGCGAACGGGTCGCCGTCGTGTCGCACAACTCGGCCCGGCTGCTGACCTCCCTGTTCGGGGTGAGCGGGTACGGGCGGGTGCTGGTCCCGGTGAACTTCCGGCTGAAGGCCGAGGAGGTGGCGTACATCGTCGAGCAGAGCGGCGCGTCCGTCCTGCTGATCGACCCCGAACTCGCCGACGCGCTGGGCGGGGTGGCGGCCAAGCACAAGTTCGTGCTCGGCGCGGACAGCGACGCGCTGCTCCACGACTTCGACAACTCCCCCCGGCGGTACGAGATCGCCGAGAACGACACCGCCACGATCAACTACACCAGCGGAACCACCGCCCGCCCCAAGGGCGTTCAGCTCACCCACCGCAACATCTGGTTGAACGCGGTACTGATGGGCCTGCACTACGGCGCCGGCGACCGGGACGTCTACCTGCACACCCTGCCGATGTTCCACGCCAACGGCTGGGGCCTGCCGTTCGCCCTCACCGGGCTCGGCGCCCGGCACATCGTGCTGCGCAAGGTCGACGGCGCGGAGATCCTGCGCCGGGTCGAGCGGCACGGGGTGACCTTCCTCAGCGGCGCGCCCGCCGTGGTCCAGATGGTGCTGGACGCGGCCGCCGAGTGGGACGGCCCGGTGCCAGGCCGGGACCGGGTGCGGATCGTGGTGGCCGGCGCGCCGCCGCCGACCTCGGTGGTGCAGCAGGTCGAGTCCGAGCTGGGCTGGGAGTTCATGCAGCTCTACGGCCTGACCGAGACCTCCCCGGTGGTCACGGTCAACCGCTCGCGCGCCGAGTGGGACGCCCTGCCCGCCGCCGAACGGGCCGAGAAGCTGGTGCAGGCGGGCGCCCCGGCGCTCGGCACCCGGCTGCGGGTCGACGCCTCCGGCGAGATCCTGGTGCGCTCCAACACCGTGCTGGACGGCTACTGGCAGCAGCCCGCGGCCACCGCGGACGCCCTGCGGGACGGCTGGTTCCACACCGGCGACGGCGGCGTCCTCGGCCAGGACGGCCAACTGACCATCTCGGACCGGAAGAAGGACGTCATCATCAGCGGCGGGGAGAACGTCTCCTCGATCGAGGTGGAGGACTGCCTGTACGGCCACCCGGCGGTCGCCGAAGCCGCGGTGATCGGAGTGCCGCACGAGAAGTGGGGCGAGACCGTCAAGGCGCTGGTGGTCCTCCGGGAGGGCCAGGGGCCCGTCACCGAGGCCGAGTTGATCGCTCACTGCAAGCAGCGGCTGGCCGGCTACAAGTCGCCCACCTCGGTGGAGTTCCGGGCGGCCCTGCCGCGGACCGCCACCGGGAAGCTGCAGAAGTTCCGGCTGCGCGAGCCGTACTGGACGGGGCGGGAGCGGCAGGTCGGCTGAGGCGCACCCACTGGCCCCGACCAGGCATGTTCACCGGTCGACCAGGCCGGACTCGCGTGCCGCCAGGGCGAGTTCGGTCCGGTTGCGGACGCCGAGCTTGTGCATCGCGGACTTCAGGTAGCCCGTCACGGTGTTGCAGGTGAGGCCCAGCCGGGCGGCGATCTCCGGATTGGTCCGGCCGGTCGCCGCCCAGCGCAGCACCTCGTGCTCGCGCGGGGTCAACGGCCGTACGGGGGCGGCCCGTCGGGGCGGCGCGGACCGCCAGGCGGCCGCCCCGGCCAGGGCCCGGGTCGCCGTCGCGGCCAGTTCGCCGACGGCGGCGATCCGCACGTCCCCGAACGGGACGACGGCACGCAGCGACGCGTACACCACGCCGTACACGGTGTCGCCGTGCAGCAGCGGCACGGTGAGCATCGCGTACAGGTCCTCGGCGCTGACGGCGGCGTCGTGGTCGTGCGAGATCGTGGTGGCGGCACGGTAGTCGGGCACCCAGCTGGGCGCCCGCTCGGCCAGCGCCCGCCCGCCCAGGCCGGTGCCGGTCGGGACGGCCCGGTCGTGCAGCAGGTCGGCCCGGGTGCCGGCCCAGTGGCGCAGCACCATGCCCGCGTCGCGCCCCCGGGGCCCGGCCGGCGGCTGCGGCACGCCGACCAGTCCGACGTCGGCCCCGCACTCGGCCACCACCCGCCGCGCGAGGTCGCCGAGCACGGCGTCCCGCACCAACTCGGCGGCGCGGGCGGCGAGCCCGGGATCGTCCGAGTGCGCCGGGGTGGTGAGGGTGTCCGCGGCCCCGGGGCCCGTCTTCGCCCTTGTCATCGCGAGATTGTCACACGCGGCACGGCCGCTGGCGAGAGTGCTGACATGGGTGTTCCCCGCGTCTTCGACGCAGTGGCGGGCACGGCGGCCGGGCCGGGCGTAGGGTGCGGCCGTGACGTACCGGCGGGTAGTGCGCCGGACCCGGAAGGAGGGAAACCGATGACGGACCCGAACACCCCGACGACGCCCGCGGCGGACGTCCTGGCCGCGCTGCTGGACGACCTGCGGGCCGAGAGCGCGGCGCTGGACGCCCTGGTGGCCGGACTGGACCCGGCCGGCTGGGCGCGCCCGACGCCCGCCGAGGGCTGGACGATCGCGCACCAGATCGCCCACCTGGCCTGGACCGACGACTGGACGGCGCTGGCCGCGCGCGACGCGGACGGCTTCGCCGCCACCCTCGACGAGCGCTTCGGCACGCTGCCGGCCGCCGGCGTCGACCCGGTGAACGAGGGCGCGGCGAGCGGCGCGGCCGCCGCACCCGCGGACCTGCTCGCCCGCTGGCGCGCCGGCCGGGAGGAGGTGTCGGCCGCACTGGCCGCCACCCCGGCCGGCACCCGGCTGCCGTGGTTCGGCCCGCCGATGAAGCCCGCCTCGATGGCCACCGCCCGACTGATGGAGACCTGGGCGCACGGCCAGGACGTCGCCGACGCGCTCGGCGCCGCCCGCGAGCCCACCGCCCGGCTGCGGCACATCGCCCACCTGGGGCTGCGCACCCTCGGCTTCGCGTTCACCCTGCACGGGCTGCCCGCCCCCGAATCGCCCGTCCGGCTCGAACTGACCGCGCCCGACGGCGGCCTGTGGACCTTCGGACCGGACGGCGCCACGGACCGGGTGACCGGCCCGGCCCTGGACTTCTGCCTCCTGGTGACGCAGCGCCGCCACCGCGACGACCTCGCCCTCACCGCCACCGGCCCCACCGCGACCGCCTGGCTCCCCATCGCCCAGGTCTTCGCCGGCGCCCCGGGCAAGGGGCGGACGCCCGCCCGAGCTGACTGATCGTCACATCCCCTGGGGTGGAGGGCGGTCCAGGGTCCCGCCCTCGGCTCACCCCGCTCAGAGTCCGATCCGCAGCGGGGTGAGCCGGGTGGCGATCAGGTTGGTGGCGCCGCGGTCGCGCTCGATGCGGCCGTGGACCAGCAGGCCGGCCCGGTCGAGGGCGGTGCGGCGCCGGGACTCCCAGACCGGGCGGTTGCAGACCACGTTGATCAGGCCGGTCTCGTCCTCCAGGCTGAGGAAGAGCACCCCGCCGGCCGTCGGCGGCCGCTGCCGGTGGGTGACCAGGCCGCCGACCACCACCTCCGATCCCGGCGCCGCGTCGGGGAGTTCGGCGGCGGACAGGGCGCCGCCGCGCTCCAGGCGGGCGCGCAGGTGCTGGAGCGGGTGGCTGGTGGCGGAGGTTCCGGTGGCCCACAGGTCGGCGATGGTCTCCTCGACCGGGCTCATGCCGGGCAGCGGCGGCGCCTCCGTCCCGGGCGTGGTCCCCGGGATCAGTGCGGCCGAGATCCCGGCGAACGCCCCTGCCGTCCACAGCGCCTGACGCCTCGTCAATTCGAAGCAGTCGAAGGCGCCCGCCGTCGCCAGCGCCTCCAGCGCCGGCGCGGGCAGACCGGTGCGGCGCGCGAAGTCCTCCAGGTCGGCGTACGGTTGCCCGGCCGCGATCGCCGCGGCCTGCGGGGCGCCGATGCCGCGCACCGTCTCCAGGCCCAGCCGGATCGCCGGCTGCGGGCGGCCCGCGGTCAGCGGCGGCTCCGGCGTCGCCCCCCGGTGCGGCTCCAGGGTGGGGCGCGGCGCGCTGGCGTTGACGTCCACCCCGCGCACCCGCACGCCGTGCCGCCGGGCGTCCGCGACCAGGCTCAGCGGCGAGTAGAAGCCCATCGGCTGGTTGGCCAGCAGGGCGCAGGTGAAGGCCGCCGGGAAGTGGTACTTGAGCCAGGCGCTGGCGTACACCAGGTAGGCGAAGCTGATCGCATGGCTCTCCGGGAAGCCGTAGTTGGAGAACGCCTCGATCTTGCCGTAGACGTCCTCGGCGACCTCCTCGGGGATGCCGCGCTCGGCCATCCCGCCGAGCAGCCGCTCGCGCAGCCGGGCGACCCGCTCGTGCGAGCGCTTGGCGCCCATCGCCTGCCGCAGCCGGTCCGCCTCGGCGGGCGTGAACCCGGCGCAGTCGATGGCGAGTTGCATCATCTGCTCCTGGAACAGCGGCACCCCGAGGGTCTTGCCGAGCGCGTTCTCCATCAGCGGGTGCGGGCAGCCGGCCGGTTCGGCGCCCGCCCGGCGGCGCAGGTACGGGTGGACGGAGCCGCCCTGGATCGGGCCGGGCCGGATCAGCGCGACCTCGACCACCAGGTCGTAGAAGTGGTCCGGCTTGAGCCGGGGCAGCGTCGCCATCTGGGCCCGCGACTCGACCTGGAACACGCCGACGGTGTCCGCCCGGCGCAGCATCGCGTACACGCCCGCGTCGCCGTCCGGGATGGTGGCCAGGTCGTAGCGCAGGCCGTGGTGCTCGGCGACCAGGTCGCAGGCGTCGTGCAGCGCGGCGAGCATGCCGAGGCCGAGCAGGTCGATCTTCACCAGCCCGGCGCCGGCGGTGGACTCCTTGTCCCACTGCAGCACCGAACGCCCGGGCATCCGGGCCCACTCGGTCGGGCAGATCTCGCCGATCGGCTCCCTGGTGAGCACCATGCCGCCCGAGTGGATGCCCAGGTGGCGCGGCAGGCCGTGGAGTTGGGCGGCGAGCGAGAGCACGTCGGCGGGGATCACGGCGTCCGCACCGGGTGCGGAGCGGAAGTCGGTCTGCCGGCTGAACGCGTCCACCTGGCCCTGCGGATAGCCGAGCACCCTGGCCGCGTCGCGGATCGCCAGCCGCGGCCGGTAGGTGATCACGTTGGCGACCTGCGCGGCGTGCTCGCGGCCGTAGCGGCGGTAGACGTACTGGATGACCTCCTCGCGGCGGCGGTTCTCGATGTCCAGGTCGATGTCGGGCGGCCCGGCCCGGGCGGTGGACAGAAAGCGTTCGAACAGCAGCTTGTAGTGGACCGGGTCGACGGCGGTGATCCCCAGGGCGTAGCAGACCGCCGAGTTGGCGGCCGAGCCGCGGCCCTGGCACCAGATGTCCTGGCTCCGGCAGAAGTCGACGATGTCGTGCACGATCAGGAAGTAACCGGCCAGGTCGAGGTCCTCGATGACGTCCAGCTCCAGGGCGAGCTGGCGCCGGGCGGCCGCGTTGCCGGGCCCGAAGCGGGCCGGGCCCCCGGTGGCGACCAGGGCGCGCAGGTGGCTGATCTCGCTCTCGCCCTCCGGGACGGGGAAGCCCGGGAGCTCCGGGTCCAGCCTGGTGAAGTCGAAGGCGCAGGAACGGCCGAGTTCGGCGGTCGCCCGCCGCACCCCCGGGAAGCGGGCCAGCCGGGCGGCCATCTCCCGGCCGGAGCGCAGGTGCGCGGTGCCTGCGGCCCGCGTCCAGCCGACCGCGTCCTGGAGGGTGCGGCGCCCGTGCAGCGCGGCCAGGCTCTGCGCCAGCCGGCCCTGGGCCGGGCCGGCGTGGT
Source organism: Kitasatospora sp. NPDC059803 (assembly GCF_042732255.1). NCBI lineage: Bacteria > Bacillati > Actinomycetota > Actinomycetes > Kitasatosporales > Streptomycetaceae > Kitasatospora > Kitasatospora sp. NPDC059803. The sequence goes on from NZ_JBHWIJ010000013.1 coordinate 9,974, forward strand.
GGGCGTTGGTGGAGGCGACCACCGGGAGGCCCTGCTCGGCGGCGAGCGCGGCGAGGGCGTCATTGCGCCGGTCGTCGCCGGGAAGCCACTGGTCGATCAGCTCCACGTGGACGTTGTCGCGACCGAACACCTCGGTCAGGGTGTGGAGTTGGTGCCCGGCCGTGCCGTCATCGAGCTTTGCCGGGACGCGGCCGAGGCGGCAGCCGGTGAGCACCGCCCAGTGGCCGCCGTGCGCCCCGGCCAGCGCCGCGAGGTCGTACGCCGGGCGGCCCTTCGCGCCGCCGGCCAGCTGGGCGGCGGCGATCGCGGCGGACAGTCGGCGGTAGCCGGTCGGGTCGCGGGCCAGGACCAGCAAGTGTTCCACCTCTGTGCCGTCGTGACGGATCGTCAGTTCGGCGCCGAACGCGGTGGCCACGCCCGTCCCCCGGGCCGCCTCGGCCAGCCGGACCGCGCCGTACAGGCCGTCGTGGTCGGTGATCGCCAGCGTCTCCACGCCCAGCCGGGCCGCCTCGGCGACCAGGTCCTCCGGGTCGCTGGCGCCGTCCAGGAAGCTGAAGGCGGAGTGGACGTGCAGTTCGGCCCAGGGCTCGCTGCCGTCGCCGGGGGCTCCGGGTGCGCCGGGGACTCCGGGTGCTCCGGGAACTCCGGGGACTCCGGGGACTCCGGGGGCGGGCTCCTCCTGGGCGGGGCGGCGCAGGGGGACGACCGTACGGTCCGGCGCGGCGCCGGTCAGGCGGCGGTGCAGCTCGCTCCAGGGGAGGGTGGGGTGGCTGGTGAAGCCCATCGGGGGTCGCCTTCGTTCTCGCGGTTCGTCACCTCTCCCCCCTCGGATCCCCCCCCTCGGATCCCCCCCTCGGGCCGGTGGCCGTCAGTCGTAGCCGGCCTCCAGGTACCACGCACCCCCCTCCACCGTGAGCAGCAGCGCCCGGCCACCGCCCAGCACCACCTGGAACCGGGCCCGGCGGCGGGCGAGCGACTGGTCCCACCAGTACTCGACCGCCGGCCAGGGGCCGGTCCAGCCGTCCACCCGCTCCTGTCGCCCCTGCCCCTCCCTGCCCGACGGGCCATCGTGGAACACCACCAGGGCCGGGCGGGCCGACACCCCCGCCCGGCCGTCCACCGTGACCGGCAGCCCGGCCTCGTCCAGCACCCGCACCGGCACCGGCTCCCGCAGCACCACCGCCGGCCACACCTCCGGCAGCCGCCCGGGCCAGGGCGCGCCGACCGACCCCGCCGCCTCGTACGGTTCGCCCCACGGCACCTTGACCGCCTGCTCGCCCGGACCGCGCCCACCGGCCGGCTCGATCCGGCGCAGCCCGGCATGCCCGAGCACCGCCTGCACCCGGGCCACCGCGCGCTCCACCCGGTCGTCCGCGACCGCCTGGCCCCACAGCGCCAACTGGCGGCCCTGGTCCGGGGAGAGGCCGTCGGGGGCCAGCCGGAGCAGGGCGAACCCGGCGTCGGGCGCCTCCCCGGACGACTCCCCGGACGCGGCGAACGTGCCCGCGCCCTGCCAGGCCTGGAGTTGCCAGCGGACCCGCTCGGCCAGCGCCGTCGCCGACAGCCCGCCCTCGTGCCGCCACAGCCGCGAGGCCGTCCGCCCGTCCGCGCAGGCCACCTCGACGGCCACCCGGCGGCAGGTCAGCCCGGCCCCGGCCAGCCGCTGGTGCAGCTGCTCGGCCAGCGTGCGGGCGACGAACACCAACGGCTCCGCCAGCGGCTCGGGCGGGTCGAAGCGCTGCTCGACGGCGAGGTCCGGCTCCTGGTCGCGCGGCACCAGCGGGCGCGGCTGCAAGCCCCGGGCCAGCCGGTGCGCCACCGCCCCCGCCGGGCCGAAGCGGTCCGCGACCGCCTCGGGCGGCAGCGCGGCGAACGCCCCGACGGTCGGCAAGCCGAGCCGCCCCAGCACCTCCGCCAGCGCCTCGTCGCCGAGCACGCCCACCGGGTACGGCGCGAGGAACTCCGCCGTCCGCCCGGCCGGAACCAGCACTCCGGCGCGGGCGGCGAGCACGGCGGCGAACAGGCCGTCGGCGACGCCGACCTGGGCGGGCGGGGGCGGGGGGTGCTCCGTCGCAGAGGTGGTATCCGTACCGGGCACGGCGACCGCGCCGGGGGCGGCGTCCGGGACCGGCTCCCGGGCCAACGCGTCCGCCACCGCCGTCCGGACCTTGGCCGCCAGCGCCTCCTCGCCGCCGAAGTAGCGGCCCGGCCCCTTCACCGGGATCGCGCACAGGCCCGGGCGGACCACCTCCACCCGGGGCGTGAACGCCTCCACCGCCGCGACCACCGGCTCGAAGCGGCCGGTCTCCGCCTCCGGGTCGCGGTCGCGCAGCTCCAGCGCCGGGCAGAGCCGCTGGGCCAGCTTGAGCCGCTGCCCCTGCCGCACCCCGGCCGCCCGGGCACCCGCCGAGCAGGCGAGGATCCGCCCGCCCTCGGTCACCGCCACCGGGTCGTCGCCGGTGACGGCCGCCACCGGCCAGTCCGGGCACCAGATGACCAGCACCCGCGGTGTCCTGTCGTCCGCCATCGCTCACACCACCGCTACCCGTTCGAGCGGCTGCTCGACGGCCCCGGGCCGCCCCGGAACGGGACGCTCCAGGACGGGGCGCGCCAGGGCCGGCCGGTCCAGGACCGGCCGTACCGCGCCGTGCTCGTCCGGCAGCCAGAGCCGGGCGGTCCGCCCGCGCACCGCCGAACCGCGCCCCTCGGCCACCACCTCCACCTGCCGCCCGGCGAGCTGCCCGTAACCGTCCCCCAGCCCGAACCAGTGCCCGGACCGCACCCCCAGCCGCAGGGCCGCCCCCGGCCACGGCCCGGCCACCAGCAGCACGCAGCCGCTGCGCCGCAGCACCGCCGCCAGCCGGGTGGCCAGCTTCGGCGGCACCGGGCCGTCCGGGCGCAGCATGACCAGTTCGACCGCGCCGGCCAGCACCGACACCACCTCGGCCCAGTGCGGCCCCGGGTCGTCCGCGACCAGCAGCCGCCGCAGGTCCAGCCCGTACCCCTCGGCCGCGGCCAGCCCCAGATCCGGCAGCCCGACGGCCGCCGCCCAGCCACCCTCGGTCTCCTTCACCCCGGCCGCCAGCGCCAGCAGTAGCCCGGTGTCCCCGCCCGCCACCGACACCGCCGTCCCCCGCCGCAGCCCGCCGTCCGGCAGCACCTCCCGCAGCGCCGGCACCACCGGCAGCACGCCCCGCCCGGCCTGCTTGTCCTGCCCGTCCTGCTTGTCCGCTGGCACGGCGGCCGGCGCCACCGGCCGGAGCGTCGGTCGCTCGGCGATGGAATCGAAAGCAGGTTCGAAAACGGACACAACCCCAGGATCGAACATTCGTTCGTAAAGATTCAAGTCCACACCCTCCCCACCCCGCCCGTCACACTCCGCAGCTCCCCCTTGCCGGCCCCTGGGTGCACGGAAATCGATGGACAGGTCCGACGCGATCAACAGACTGATGCCATGACGGCAACCAGCCCCAAGACCGATCCCAAAACCGACCTTCGGATCTACCTCCAGGACGCCCGCGACGTCCTGCTGTGGAAGCTCGACGGCCTCTCCGAGTACGACCTCCGGCGCCCGCTGACCCCGACCGGGACCAACCTGCTGGGGCTGGTCAAGCACGTCACCGGGGCCGAGGCGATGTACTTCGGCGACACCTTCGGGCGGCCGTTCCCCGAACCGACGCCGCTGTGGTTCACCGGCGACACCGAGCCGAACGCCGACCTGTGGGCGCGGGCGGACGAGACGACGGAAGAGATCACCGGGCGCTACCGCCGGGTCTGGGCGCACACCGACGCCACCATCGAGGCGCTGCCGCTGGACGCGATCGGCCGGATACCGTTCGGCCGGCGGGCCGAGCAGACCCTGCACCGGATCCTCGTCCACATGATCGCCGAGACCCACCGCCACGCCGGCCACGCCGACCTCCTCCGCGAACTCGTCGACGGCACCACCGGCCAGCGCCCCGACGGGATCAACACCGCCCCCGGCGACGCGGCCTGGTGGCAGGCCCACCACGCCCGCGTGGAGCGGGCCGCCCGGGAGGCCGGCGGGCTCGTCTGACCCGCCCGGTACAGGCTGGAGCCCTGCGGTGGCTTGCGGTGGCTTGTCCGCGCTGGTGTCGGATGGGGCGGCTAGGGTCTGGGGGTCAAGGGTCGGGGCGGTGGAAGGCTGGGGACGTGGGGGGCATGGGGGACGTGGGGTGTGCGCGGGTCGCGGCGGACGGGTTGCCGAGTGCGGTGGTGCACCCGGGGAGCCGGGAGTTCCTGATCCGGGAGGGGCTGCCGCTCTCGGGGGCGTTCCTGGACTTCGGGGTGCTCGGCGACGGGGCGTTGGCGGCACTGCCGGAGGCGGAGCGGCTGTTCGTCTTGGGCGAGACGGAGTACTGCGCGCCGTTCGCCGCGGCCGGCGGCCTGGTGCTGCTCGACGGAACGACCGGCGAGGTGTTCCTCGGCGAACCGGGCCCGCGGCGGGACCTGCTGGCCTCCGGTCTGCCCGCGCTGGCCGGATTGGTGCGGGAGGTGGAGGCGGTCGCCGAGGCGGCCCGGCGGGCGGACGCGCTGAACGGGCGGCGCGGCCCCGCGGTGGTCGCCGAGGTGACGGCCGGGGCCGAACGGCGGATGCGGGAGATCGACCCCGGACTGTTCGAACGGTCCGCGACACCGCCCGCGCACTGGGGCACGGCACTGCTCGTGCGAGCACTGGGCTGGGGCGCGCTGCCCGGCGGTCCGGGCGGTCCGGCGTACGAGGTCGGCCCGGAGCTGGTGGCGGAGCTCGCCGCGCTGACGGGCGAGGAGGACGGCGCGGGCCTGGTGCACCGCTACCGGGCGGAGGAACTGCCCGCCGGGCTGGTGCACGAGCCGACCCGGCGGCTGCTGACCGAGATCGGGCTGCCGCTGGGCGGGGCGATGTTCGGGGTCTGCGAGGAGCCGCTGGTCACGATGGCGGAGGCGTACCCGGAGTACTTCGACGGCGAGGAGGAACGCCCGTACCAGCGGGAGTTCCTGGCGCTCGGCGACTGGCCGACCGATCTGACGATCGCCCTGGACGGCGTCACCGGCCGCCTGGAACTGCCGGACTGGTACGACGACGGCCAGCCGGAGGCCTACCTCAACCGCGACCTGTCCGCCCTGCTGTACGCGCTGTGGACGTACGAGCGGCTGCGCGCCGAGTGGGAACGCTGGGACTGCGGGCGGGGCCGGGACACCTGGGCGGTGTTCGACCCGCAGTCGCTGCTGAGCACCGTGGTGGACCGGCTCGTGGAGGCCGTCGACCCGGAGGCGTTCGCCTCGCCCGGGTGCTCGTGGCGGCTGCTCGCCGAGGACGCGCACATGGGCGGCCTGCTCGGGTGATCCCGGCGGCGCCTCGGACAGTGCGCCGGTACGCTGCCCCGGTGACGAACATCCGTACGGCGACCGGGCGACGGCGGGCGGTGCTGCTCACCTTCGGCGCCGTCCTGTCCCTCGCGGCGGCGGGCTCGCTGTACGGGCTGCTGTACGTGCGGTCACTGGACTTCGGCGAGCGCTGCGAGCAGGGCCTCGTGCCCGGCGGCGGACGGCTGCTGGAGACGGGCGCGTCCTGGCTGCCGCCGGACGCGTGGTGCCGGTTCGAGGACGGGAGCATGTCCACCACGCCGTTCTGGGCGCTGCTGCTGTTCTACGCCCTGCTGACCCTGGTCGTCTGGTCGGTGACCGCGCTGCTGCGGATCCACCGCCCGCGCCCGCACCTGGGGCTGGACTGGCAGCCGGGGCACGGGCCGGGCTGGTAGGCCTTCAGGCCTGTCGGGGCTGCGCGGGGAGCTGGGTGGGGACGGGGCCTTCGGAGGCTTCGGCTTCGGCGTCGGCGTCGGCGTCGGCGTCGGCGTCGGCGTCGGCGTCGGCGTCGGGGAGCCGGCGGCGGGTGCAGATCGGGGAGAGGAAGACCGGCAGGAAGGCCACCGCGAGGACGGCTCCGCCGAACCAGAGGGTGGCCCGCAGGCCGACGAGTTCGCCGAGCAGCCCGGACAGCGCGGAGCCGATCGCGAGCGCGCCGGTGAGCAGGAAGCGGAAGGTGGCGTTCATCCGGCCGAGGAGCGCGTCCGGGGTCATCCGCTGGCGCAGGCTCACCCCGAGGACGTTGTCCATCCCGGTCTTGAGCGAGACCAGCAGCCAGCCCGCCCCCGCCGCGAACAGCCAGGGGCCGTGCCCGATCAGCGGCACCAGCAGCCCGGCGGGCGCCACGCAGACGCCGGCCAGGCCGAGCGTGCGTCCGTAGCCGAGTCGGGCGGCGATCGGGCGGGCGCCGCGCGAGCCGAGCAGGGTGCCGACCCCGCCGACCGCCCAGAACAGGCCCAACGCCCCGGCGGGAAGGCCCAGTTCCCGCACGAACAGCACCGGGAGCAGGGTGTTGACGAGCTGGAAGCCCAGGTTGGTGAGGGCCCCGGTGAGAGCGAGCGCGCGCAGTTCCCGGTTGCCGAGGACGTGCCGCAGCCCCTCGGCGATCTGTGCTCCGAGCCCGCCGCCCCCGGGCCGATCGCCGCCGCCCCCGCCCCCGCCCTCGTCGGCGATCGGCTCGGGGGTGGGGGCGGGGGTGCGGCGCAGCCCGATCAGGCGAAGCGCCGAGCCGAGGTGGCTGAGCGCGGTCGCGACGATCGCGAACGGCGCGGTGAGCAGTTGGACCAGCAGGCCGCCCGCGCCGCGCCCGGCGACGTTGCCGACCGCCATCAGGCCGACGACGGCGGCGTTCGCCTGCACCAGGTGCCCGCGGCCGACCAACCGGGGCAGCACGCTCTGCGAGCCGACGTCGAAGAAGACCGTCGCGCAGCCGGTGAGCAGCGCGACCGCGTACAGCTGCCAGAGGGTGAGCCCGCCCAGCCACCAGGTGAGCGGGATCGAGGCGTACAACGCGGCCTTCACCAGGTCGGCGACGATCAGCACGCGGCGGTGGCGCATCCGGTCCACCCAGGCGCCGGCGGGCAGGCCGATGAGCAGGAAGGCGAGGGTGCTCAGGGTGGCGAGGACGCCGACCTGCCCCGGGCTCGCGTCGAGCGCCTCGACGGCGATCAGCGGGACGGCGACGTAGCCGACGTTGGTGCCGAGTTGGGCGAGGGCGGTCGCGGTGAAGAGGGTGCGGAAGTCGGCGGTTCGCCAGAGGGAGTGGGGGTGCATGGTCCGTTCAGTCGCGTGAAGCGGTGGGGGTCGGCATGAGGGCGGGGGCCTGGGCCCGGTGATGTTTCGTCAGAAAAACACCGGCGAGTACGACGATCATTCCGGCGACGGTCCGGATCGTCAGCTCCTCGCCGAGGACGAGCGCGCCGAGCGCCGTGGAGACCACCGGCAGCAGATAGCCGACGGTCGCCGCACTCGTGGGGCCTTCCGTGGCGATGAGACGGTAGTTGAGGTGGAAGGTGAGCCCGGTGCAGGCGACGCCGAGGACGGCGACGGCGACGAGTCCCAGCGGATCGGCGCCCGCGACCGGGTCGAGCGAGCCGCTGACCGGGAGCGCGAGCGTGCTCAGCCCGGCCGCGGCCGTGAGCTGGGCGGCGGAGAGCGCCAACGGGCCCGTTCCCGTGCCGGTGAGGGCACGGGCCATGTAGGCGAAGGCGATCGCGTAACTGGCCGCCGCGCCGAGCAGGGCGAGCGCCGGCAGGACCGGGAGGCCGCCGCCGTCCCGCCACGGGGAGAAGATCAGCAGCACGCCCGCGAAGCCGAGCACCAGACCGCCCAACCGCAGCGGGCCGCGGGCGCGTTCGGCGCCGAGGGCCCGTTCGGTGCCGAGCACGAGACCGACCAGCAGGGACCAGAGCGGGGTGGTCGCGTGCAGCACCCCGGCCAGGCCGGAACCGACGCCGCGCTCGCCGTACGCGGTCAGCAGGAACGGCAGCGCGTTGCAGAGCAGCGCCGCCAACGTGAGCCGGCGCCAGACGGCGGCGCCGCGCGGCAGGCGCTGCCGGGCGGAACGGGCAAGCAGCAGCAGGACGGCGGCGCCGAGGACCGAGCGGAGCACGGTGATCTGCACGGGGGTGAGCCCGTGCTGGAGCGCGAGCCGGATCCAGAGGAAGCCCGAGCCCCAGAACAGGGCGAGAACGGCCATCCGCAGCACGGGCGGTGCTCCTTCTGTCGAGGTGACGGTGTCGGGTGTGTCGGGGTCGGGTGTGTCGGGGTCGGTGTCGGGTGCCAGGGGGGTGTCGGGGTGTTCGACGACGGTCCCGCGACGGGACCCGGTAGCACAAGCGAAATGTTCTTCACCACCTTTAAGCTGAGCTACATGACTGAGGTACTCGACGTCCGACGGATGCAGGTCCTGCGGGCCGTGGTCGACCACGGCTCGGTGAGCGCGGCGGCCGGCGCGCTCGGCTACACCCCGTCCGCCGTCAGCCAGCAGGTGGCGGTGCTGGAGCGGGAGACCGGGACGGCCCTGCTGGAACGCGTCGGGCGCGGCGTGCGGCCGACCGCCGCCGGACTACTGCTCGCCGGGCACGCCGCCGTCATCGAGCGGCAGGTCGCGGAGGCCGGCGCGGCGCTGGCCGACCTGCGGGCCGGGCGCAGCGGCAGCCTGACCGTGCGCTACTTCGCCACGGCCGGTGCCGCGTTGGTGGCCCCGGCGGTGGCCGCGTTCCGCCGAACACACCCGGGCGTACGGCTCGACCTCGGCATGACCGACCCGGAGGACCCGCTCACCGAGGTGCTGGACGGCCGGGCCGACCTCGCGGTGGTGGTCCGGTCCGACGGCGCCGCGCACCCCGGCCTGCGGCTGGTCCACCTGCGCGACGACCCGTACCGGGCGGTGCTGCCCAGGGGCCACCGGCTCGCCGCGAAGCGTGTCCTGGACCTCGCCGAGCTCGCGGACGAGCCCTGGGTGGGGGCCGAGCCGCCCGGCCCGTGCCGGGAGGTCGTCCGGGGGGCCTGCGACGCGGCCGGGTTCGGGCCGTCCATCGCGGTGGACAGCGCCGACTACGCGACGGCGCAGGGCTTCGTCGCGGCCGGACTGGGCGTCGCCCTGGTCCCCGCCCTGGGACTCGCCCAGCGCCACCCGGGCGTCACCGTGCGTCGGCTCCGCGGCCCGGAGCCGGTCCGTGCACTGCACGCCGCAGTACGCGAGGGCGCCTGGGGGCAGCCGGTGCTCGGCGCGCTGGTCTCCGCGCTGCGGGCGGCGGCGCAGCCGTAGTACCACCGGCCCGGCCGCCTCCGGGCGGTGGCGGTGCGATCTCACTCTCGCGGGGGCCGGATTAGCGCCCGTACAGCGGACGGCAAAGGCACGGACAGGACACGGACAAGGCACGGACAAGGCTGCGCCAATTCGCTGAAGAGAGTCGAAGAGAGCTGAAGAGAAAGGAAGTACGGAACGTGGACAGTGCTACCGGGGACCTCTACCAGGCCTTCGCGGAGCGGGAGGCCCGCGGCAACTCGGCGAGCTACCAGGACCTCGCCGAACGCGTCGCCGGGGACGAGGAGTTGTGCGCCCTGCTGGACGGGCTGCCGGTCGCGAAGCGGCAGCCGAATCTGCTGTTCGGTTCGGTCCGCCACCTCGGCGGACCGGTGACGGCCGGCTATCCGGCCTTCCGCACCTGGGTATCGGCGCACTGGGACGAGGTCGCGGCGACGATGCTGCGACGGCGGACGCAGACCAACGAGGCCGGCCGGTGCGCCACCCTGCTGCCGCTGCTGTCGGCGCTGCCGCAGCCGCTCGCGCTGATCGAGGTGGGGGCCTCGGCGGGGCTCTGCCTCTACCCCGACCGGTACCGGTACCGGTACACGGTTGACGTGGGCGAAGTGCGCGACGTGGGCGAAGTGCGCGAAGCGGGCGACCCGGCAGTCGAGTTCGGTGCCCAGGAGAGCCCGGTGACGCTGGAGTGCGCGGTGCGCGGGCCGGTACCGCTGCCGGCGTCGCTGCGGGAGCGGCTGCCCGAGGTGGTGTGGCGCGCCGGGATCGACCTCAACCCGCTGGACGTCCGGGACGAGGGGGACGTGCGCTGGCTGGAGTCGCTGGTCTGGCCCGAGCAGGCCCACCGGCTGGAGCGGCTGCGCGGCGCCGTCCAGGTCGCCCGGACCGAGCCGCCGCACCTGGTGCGCGGCGATCTCAACGCGACGGTACGGGAGTTGGTGGCGCAGGTGCCTGCCGGTGCCACGCCGGTGGTGTTCCACAGCGCGGTGCTCGCCTACCTGTCCCCGGAGGCGCGCGAGGAGTTCGCGGTGACCATGCGCGGCCTGCCCGGGCACTGGATCTCCAACGAGGCCGTCTCGGTGCTGCCGGCCGTCGAGCGGCGCCTCCCCCGCCCGGCGCCCGCCGGATCCGGGCTGTTCGCGCTCGCCCTGGACGAGCGGCCGGTGGCCTTCACCGGACCGCACGGGCAGTCCCTCCACTGGTTCCGGTCCCGGGACGGTCTCGGGGCTTGAAGCTGCCGCCTCGGCAGCTTCTACCGGCGTGGGGGCGCGCGGGGGGACCGCGCGCCCGGGCCCCGCGCCAGAGAGAGTGGGGGGGCGCGCGGCTCCACTCGG